>CAZKSG010000004.1:55450-66359 GCA_964555335.1 uncultured Anaerolinea sp. | reverse complement strand
ACGGCGACTTGGTTACCGTCCGCGTCTTCGACTGCCATCGTATCCTTGATCGCCAATAAACGTTCCTGAATTTGAGCCAACTTCTTCCCACGGGCATCTTCGAAGGCGAGCGTCTTGCGGATGCGCAGCACTTTGCCGTCCACTTTGAAGACTTTTTGACCGGCTTCATTCTCGATCCAGAAATCATCCCCGATGGAGATCAGGTTCTGACGAATTTTATAGCGGGTTGTCATGGGTAAACGTTCCTTTCTTCGCAAAAAAGTATAACTTTTATACGTGGGAGAAAAATGATAGTTGCGTTATATATCTCATATATTTATGTATTTGGGAGGGCATATGAGTACCTTTTCGGAGAAATACGGACCTTGGGCACTGGTCACCGGTGCCGCCATGGGATTGGGCGCCGAGTTCGCCCGTCAACTGGCGCGGGCGGGATTGAACCTTGTCTTGCTTGATATTCAGGAAGATCCGCTGACCATTCTATGCAAAGATTTATCGCGCGAATTCAACATTGGCGTTCGACCGATCGTATTGGACTTGGCTATTCCCGATTTTCAGCGGCTGTTGATCGCTTCCACACAGGACCTGGAAATTGGTCTGCTGATCAACAACGCCGGCATCTCCGCCATCGGGCACTTTCTGGATGTGCCTCTTGAAAAACAATTATCGATTCTTGCTGTCAATGCGCGCGCGCCGCTGGTCCTTGCCCATCACTTCGGGTCGCTCATGCGTGAACGGAAACGCGGCGGCATCATCTTCGTCTCGTCCATGTCCGCGCTGGCAGGGACAAGTTATGTTAGCGAATATTCCGCTACCAAGGCTCATGATCTGACTCTGGGCGAAGCATTGTGGCAGGAACTCCGCCCATCGAATGTGGAAGTACTGACCACCATTGTCGGTGCGACTGATACTCCCGGTTGGCGGGCAGAGAATCCGAATCCTGAAGCCAAGGCATGGCCTCCTGTCATGACCGCACAGGATACCGTCCGCGAAACGCTCGTCGCGCTGGGGAAGACTCCCAGCTTTGTGCCCGGCGCGCAGAACCAGCTCGCCACTTTTCTCACCACTCGCCTGCTCTCGCGCAGGTCCGCAGTGGCGACAATAGGCAAGGAAATGGATAAGAGATATGGACACGAATGTCGTTGCGAGGGCGATGGCTTTCCGCCCGAAGCAATTTCCCGCTAAATGAGATCGGCTCATCACGAAGAATCAACCGTTTAATCGGAGATTGCTCACTTGCACCGAGCGCAAATGCGGTGTCGCAGCTTTCGCTCGCAATGACATCCTTTCCCTCTGCTATAATTGGCGCAATCAACGAAAAAAGGACAAGTTTCATGGCTGAACACATCAGCGTTTCAAAGATTTCAAACTATGTTGGGCAGGAAGTAACCGTCAAGGGCTGGGTCTACAACCGCACGGATAAGGGTAAGTTGTGCTTTTTGCTCGTCCGCGACGGCTCGGGCTTTGTGCAGTGTGTGGCGTTCAAGGGCGATCTTGAGCCGGAGGTCTTTGACCGCGTCTCACACCTGCCACAGGAATCCTCGGTCATCATCACGGGACCTGTCCGCGAAGATAAGCGTGCGCCCGGCATCCCCGGCGGATACGAACTCGGCGTGAAGCAGATCGAGATCGTGCAAGAGGCGCAGTTGGATTATCCGATGTCGCTCAAGGATCACGGTCCCGATTTTGCGCTCGATAACCGTCACTTGTGGATCCGCATGCAGAGCCAGTGGGCGATCCTGCGCGTGCGCGTGCGCGTGATGAAAGCCGTGCGCGAATACCTCGATGGTCAGGGTTTCTTCAACCTCGATACGCCCATCCTGACTCCCGCCGCTGCTGAAGGGACAACCACCCTCTTCGAGACGCCCTACTTCGACGAAGGTTTTGCGTATCTTGCTCAAACCGGACAGCTCTACAACGAAGCCAACATCTTCGCCTTTGGGAAAGTCTACTGCTATGGACCGACCTTCCGCGCCGAGAAATCAAAGACGCGCCGCCATCTGACCGAGTTCTGGATGCTGGAACCCGAGATCGCTTTCTGCGACCTCGACCAGTTGATGGACATCGAAGAAGGTCTCATCACCTACATTGCTCAATCGGTCATGAAGGATTGCGCCGCCGAACTGAAATTCCTTGGGCGCGATATTGCCCAACTGGAGAAGATCAGTTCCCCCTTCCCGCGCATGTCGTATGATGACGCGGCAAAGTACCTGATCGAGCTCTATGAAAAAGAGACCGACCCTGAAAAGAAGGAACTTCTCAAATTCGAATGGGGCATGGACTTCGGCGCACCGCACGAAACCGAGATCACCAAACTCTACGATAAGCCGGTCTTTGTCTATGGCTATCCCTCGGCGGTCAAAGCCTTTTACATGGAACCGTGGCCCGATCGTCCCGAAGTCTGCAAGTCCGTGGATTTGCTCGCGCCGGAGGGCTACGGCGAGATCTGCGGCGGATCCGAACGCATGAGCGACCCCGATAAGTTGCTGGCACGCATCCAAAGGGATGGTCTGCCCGAGGAAGCCTTTAAGTGGTATCTGGAACTGCGCAAGTACGGTTCCGTCCCCCACTCGGGCTTTGGCATGGGCACCGAACGAGTCACCGCCTGGATGTGCGGCATCGAACATATCCGCGAGGCCATTCCCTTCCCACGCACGATTAAGAGGATTTACCCTTAAGCAAAAAACTTGCGAGAGTTTTGGATATAAAAAACGACTCCAGAAAAACTCCTGGAGTCGTTCTGTTTTCTATAATACCAACTACGGGATCACCAACACCTGTCCCACACTGATATTGTTGATGTTGGTAATATTGTTGGCAGAAGCAATCGCAGCGACCGTGGTGCTATAACGGATCGCCAACGACGAGAGCGTGTCGCCAGATTTGACCGTATGAGTCCGTTGTGTGCTTCCGGTCGTGGACCCAGAGCCGGTTCCGCTTTCGGCGGGAATCGCCACTGCAACGGGAATCGTCAACGAGTCGCCCGTCTTCAACAGTTGCGGATTCGCGTTGACGAGTTCACGGACCGTCACGCCATATTTATTGGCGATCGTTTCGAAGGAATCACCCGCCACGATCGTATGCTTTTGGGGCGTCTTCGGCTTTTCAGTGACTAGCTGTGCACCGGCAAACTTGTACAATTCTTCGAGTGTACCGTTGAAGATGTTAAGGTCCACATTGGAATTGATACCGTTGACTTTGCCTTTTTCACTGTACTGCCAGAAGGTCCATTTGAACCAGCCGCGCGGCAGATATGGCTGCGAACCCTCCGCATACGTGTTTGGGTATTGCGCCAACCACAGCGGATAATCCTTGGCCCAGGTGGGAGGTCCGCCGCCCGCTTCGCTAAAATAATCCTGCAGAAAGTATTGCCCGGAGTAGATGATCGGTTTTCTGCCAAATTCCGCTTCGACCAGGTCAAGCCAGGTTTTGGCCCGTGAGATAACCTTATCCTTGGTCTGTCCATCATTGGTCTCGAGATCGAGGACGGGCGGCAGTTCGCCATTATCATTCATCGTCTTGACGTAATTGATAAATTTCGTGGCCTGTTTTTTCGCGTCCACATTGCTGCGAAAGAAGTGATACGCTCCTCGCAGGAGCCCTGCCTTTTTCGCGCCGAGCCAGTTATCGTCGAAGGTCGGATCGGAATAAAAATCCCCTTCGGTGGCTTTTATGAAAACATAACGCTGTCCAGTCGCTCGAACCTTGGGCCAATCGATCCCCGAATCCCAATAGGAAACATCAATACCCGGAACAGTTGCCATTGCTCCTCCTTGTGAGCTTTAATAGGATAAGGGTAGCACAAACAGTTGGATAAATCAATCTGGTTTTTTTGTTTGCAATTTCACTTTTCAAATCTGATGAATGAGCATCTTTAATTTTTCTCTACCCTTGCACCATCCTTTATGGTATAAGACCATTGTCCCTGCAGTGTTCGTGATGCTGCACCATCCGTTTTGAGCCAACACTTACTTTTAGGGTCTCTAACTCCACTAAAGAAATAACGCGATAGGCCTGAGCCAAGGCGGCGTTTCTGGGTAGGGACCCACCTGCGAAAGCAGGTTCAAAACTCAGCAGCACACGGCACGAGCGGGGGCATCGAATAAATGGACCCTACAGTTTGTAGGGTCTTTCTTTTTTAGGGAGATTGATGGATGGCGATCGCAGCGCGTAACCCTGATTCAAATGCACCTTGTATCCACGCATGATAAAGTGAAGCATGCTCACCAGCAAAGTGGATGCGTCCCTCCGGCTTGATGATCTCGTGATGGAGCAACGTCTGCTGGCCTGGGTCGAACAGGGCAAACGCGCCACCCGCAAACGGATCGTCGTGCCACATGTGCGAAGCACCTGTTTCGAACTCTTCCCGGATCTGGGGATGGATGGCCGCGACATTTTCCAACGCCTGCTCGATGCGTTCGTGCGGCAATAGCGAACCCCAGCGCTGCGCATCTTCAGACCACGTATAACTAACGAGCAGGATGCCGCGTCCGGTTGCCTTGCCATAATCGGTGTAATACAAATTACGGATGGCCAGGTCGGTCACGGTGCCGCCGCCAAAGATACCTTCATCTTCCTCCCAAAAGCGACGGCGGGTCTGGACGAAGATTTTGGCCGAAGCATCATAATGCAACTGGCGAATGGCACGTTGCTTGGCACGCGAAAACGGTTTCAACACTTCCACATGCCGCAGCACAGGAAACGGAACAGTGAGTATGGCATAATCGCCGCGTGCTTCGAACCGTCCGGCATGTGTCTGATAATGAACGATGACTCCATCGGGAGTTTGATCGATGGCGATCATCTTCGCGCCGTAGCGGATGTATGAGTTCAGTTCAGGCAAAAAGGCGTGCGGCAAATTATCTGACCCGCCAACGATCTGACACATGTTTGTATAGTAGTTGCCGCCATCTTCACGAAATAGTTCCAGGAAGGAGGAGTTCATCATCGCTTCCTGGTTGTTCAGGAGTCCGAACATCTCGATCATCCCCTCAGACCACCCCTTCAACTCGAGAAACTCACGAACGGAATACTGGTCATACTCCGCGTTGATTCTTTCCCAACCGGCTTCTCCCTCTTTTTCCACGGTCTCTACCAACGGACGGATCGTCTCTTCCCAATAACTGCCGGAGATCTTGCCCTTCTCAGCATCTGATACTTCAAACCCCATCAGTTCGGGATTCTGGATCACTTCTGCCATCCGTCGTTTGACTCCCCCGACATGCACATACGCGTTTGGGTTGCCCATCGCGAAATCAGATACAGGCAATTTGAATTTCTCAATGTACGCCATGGTCAGTTCATGTGAACGCGGGATGCGCATCGCGCCTGCCTCGCCGTACAACCCGCGTGCAAACGGTTCGCGCATCGTGTAGATCCGCCCGCCAACACGTTGCTGCGCTTCCAGGATCAACGGCTCGTGCCCTGCTTTGAGAAGCTCGTATCCAGCCGAAAGCCCTGCCAGCCCCGCCCCCACGATGACAACTTTTTTTCTGCCACCGGCTGCTTCAAAACGTTTGGAGATCCCGCCACGAACGACCTGAACATAATCACTGATGGAATATCTGGTCTGCATTTCGCCTCCGTTGGATAAAGTTGACATATCTTATCGAAAATCAAGTGGATTTTCAATTACCACTTTCGTACCATTATCCAGTAGCACGGTTCATCGCCAGCCGAAGTTTGTTGAGGAAACTCGACGAGCATCGCCTTCCCGCATCTGTGTGGAAAAGGCCAAAGAAATGGCGGCCGGCTGCAAAGTCCAAAAGAGATGCACTGCTCTTCCTCCGGCTGTCGCAGGTGATATACTCGTCCCGCTTCGCAGACATCCAATGAACCCGACGACTAAAAAACGTGATCTATATTTTGCACGGGCATACTATTTTGCCTTCATGGGCGGATGGGGATTCATCCTTCCTTTCATTAACCTGTTCTACGTCAGTCTCGGATTAAAAGGGACACAGATCGGCACGATCGGCTCGCTCAGTTCCATCGTGGGGCTTGTACTCTCCCCCATCGTTGTGACCGAGATCAAGAAACTTCCGCAGGCACGTTTGGTATTGCAGGCGTCGCTTGTGCTGGGCGCAGTGGGGTATTTCATTCTGGGGCAGCAGAAACTCTTCCCGGCGATCCTGGTTGTCATCTTCTTTCACGCGGTCATCACATCAGGCATTATGCCTACATCAGATGCGATGGCAGTTTCAGTTTCAACAGAAGCGGGCACGGGTTATGGAAGCGTGCGTGTATGGGCCTCACTGGGATGGATCTGCACGGTTCTGCTTTCGGGCGCGCTGGTGGAACGCCTTGGTTTCGTGGCAAGTTTCAGCGGTGTAAGCCTGATATGGGTCTTAGGGGCAATGCTGCTGTTATTTATTCAGAAGGGTTACTTTGTAGCGCGGACCGATGTTACAGCGAAACCCAGCATCAAAACCGCTTTTCGCCATATTCTGCATGACCGCACGTTACTGGGATTTGCCATCGCCGTCATTTTTATTGGCTTTCTCAACAGCGGCGTATTGCAATTCGAAAATGTTTTTCTTTCGCAATTAGGCGCGTCAAAACAGTTGATCTCAGTAGCGGGAATCCTCAGCGCCGTGGTGGAACTACCGTTCATGATCTACGCGGATCGGTTTGTGCGTCGCGTAGGGGCACATCGCGTGATGATGCTGGCGCTGCTGATGATCTCCATCCAGCGCGCAACTGTTTTATTGCTGCCGTCAATTGCAACGATCATGATCGTCCGTTTCATTGGCGGAGTGTCGTTTAGTTTCTACACCATCTCGTATATAGGGATCATCAGCAGCCGCACAAAGTCCAGTGATACGGGGACGGTATTGGCGCTTTACACGGTGACCCTTGCAGGGCTGGTCAATATTCTTGCTGCGCCGGTTTCGGGCGCGATCTTCGATGCCATCGGGGCACGCTGGCTGTATGCACTGGCGATGACAGGCTATGCGCTAGGAGCATTGATCCTGTGGAACACGCGCCCGCTTGAAAAACGTGAGTAGTTATCATTTTTGTAACCAAAATCATCCTTTTTCGTCCTGAAGTTAAGAATTCTGCAGTAAAAATACGATAATTTAATAGCCTTTCCCGTAGGAATCTCCACCAACCTGTACCATTCAGTTTCAGGTTGGTTTATGTTAAGTCTTGAACATGCAAGATCACGAAGGGTTCGCCAATCCTAAGGGAGGCATCAAGAAGAGGATGAAAAGCTTCAGACGTTCTGATACGCGTTACCGAACGATGATCGAAGGATTAGTATTTCAGCACTGACATCCGACGTCTTTATCAAAATCCTTTTGGTTCAGTAAGAATATTTTTACACTGCCGATGACAGGTATGTTTGTCGGAAGAGCGGAGCATGCAAACTTCCACCCGGGACCAACGGATGCCAGCTTAAAATAAAATGATGTAAAATGACCGACATCGAACAAACAAGGATCAACTTGAGCTCCCCTGCCTATGTTTCCGGCATGTCTGACCTGTGGGTACATTATCCAAGGCCAAATCAACAAGCTTCATTAAGACTATTCTGCTTCCCGTATGCGGGTGCAGGTTCATCCATGTATCAGGTGTGGGCAAATCTGTTGTCCAACATCGAAATCGGCCTTGTGCAACTTCCAGGCAGGGATAAGCGAATCAAGGAAGAACTACACACTCGCTTACACCCTTTGATCGACTCGCTGGCAGATGGCTTAAGCCCACATCTCAACAAACCGTTTGCTTTCTTCGGACACAGCATGGGATCACTGGTCAGCTTTGAGACCACGCGTCAGTTGAGAAGGAAGCAAGCCGTTCAACCCATCCATTTATTTGTCTCTGCCCGCACGCCTCCTCAAACTCCCGATCCATACCGGGACGTGTACAAATTGTCCGAACAGGAGTTCTTAAAGGCAACAGAAAACCTATATGGTGCCATGCCAGATGTGATCCGACAGGATTCGGAAATTTTGAAATTATTCCTAACCATCATGCGTGCAGACTTAACCATGATGGGAACCTACCAATATGTTCCTGAGTCCCCGTTGGATTTTCCGATCACCGTCTATGGCGGACTGGATGACCAGTCGGTAACTGAGGATGTGCTGCGTACCTGGTCAGAACAAACAACGGGAGCATTCCGTTTGAAGATGTTTCCCGGCGATCATTTTTTTATTCAACGATCGCGCAGGGAACTGATCGAAGATATGGCAGAAACATTGTTTTGATCTGAAGCCGACAGGAACTTCCATTTTTTGCGAGCTAGCTACATAGGAGCAATTATTAATGGTACCTTCCAATGGGATCCTTGATTCCCATCCATATCAAGAGTTGACAAACCAAAGTATTCATGTCTGGCATGCTTCGCTTCAACAACCCGATGATGTGATTCGTCACCTGGACCTCTCACTTTCCAACGATGAGCACGAGCGGGCTGGACGCTTCCAATTCGAGCATCTTCGCCGTTCCTTTATTGTCGCCCGGGGAGTCTTGCGGTCGATCCTTGCGGGGTACAAAAACTGCAAACCAGGGGACATTCAGTTCGAATATGCAAAAACAGGCAAACCACTGCTCTCCAAACAAGCCGGACCAGTGGAATTTTGCTTTAACCTATCCCACTCTGGAGATCTCGTAGTCATTGCCGTGACTCTGGGTCGACAGATCGGAATCGATATCGAGCACATCCGCCCTATTCGTGAGATGAAAGAGATCGCCGAAAGAACGTTTTCTCAGGCAGAAAACCAACAACTGGAAACCGTCCCAGAAGAACAGAAGCTCAAAGCATTCTTTAACTGCTGGACCCGCAAAGAGGCGTTTATCAAAGCCATCGGTGACGGAATCTCCTTCCCGTTGGATCAGTTCGTTGTTTCTCTAACACCTGATGAGCCAGCAAAACTAGTGAGCGTGTACGGAAGCGCTCAAAAAGCCGCAGGCTGGTCCATGTATGATGTACAACCCGCAAAAGAGTATGTTGCCGCACTTGTCGTGGAAGGCGACAATTGTTCACTTACGCATCGAGAGTGGACCGCCACTTTGTCCACCCCGGTCATGTAGGAGCCCGCATGACTCACAAGTCAACTAAAAACGTAAAGCAAGACTACGACGCGCAGAATGAACCCATTGCGATTATCGGTATCGGCTGTCGTTATCCCGGCGGCGTCAAAGATACTGAAACATTCTGGCAACTTCTCGCCAACGGTGTGGATGCCATTACAAACATTCCTGCCGACCGCGCTGATCTCGCATCCTACTACGATCCGGTGCTTGCCACGCCGGGGAAGATCGCGTCCAGCCAGGGTGGTTTTCTCGATAAGGTGGATCAATTCGACGCGTCGTTCTTCGGTGTCTCGCCGCGTGAAGCGAACTTCATGGACCCACAGCAACGACTACTGCTCGAAATTACCTGGGAAGCATTGGAAGATGCAGGGCAGGTCCCGGACAATTTAAGAGAAAGCCAGACCGGTGTGTTCGTTGGCATGTGGGCAAATGATTACACCGAAAAAATGTACAAGTCCACAGACGACATTAACCTGTACATCACAACCGGTGGCGGACGTTACGCTGCATCGGGGCGGTTGTCGTATTTCTTCGGCTTCCAAGGTCCGAGTCTAACTGTCGACACAGCGTGTTCGTCTTCACTGGTCACAGTTCACCTTGCATGCCAGAGTTTGCGCAACGGCGAATCGACGCTGGCTTTGGCAGGCGGCGTAAACTTGATCCTGGAGCCTTCCATCTCCATCGGTTATTCACGCTCCAAGATGTTGTCTCCAGATGGGCGCTGCAAGTTCGGGGATGTGAAAGCAAATGGCTACGTGCGCAGTGAGGGCGCGGGAATGATCGTCCTCAAGCGCCTATCACAAGCGATCGCAGACCATGACCATATCTACGCTGTGATCCGTGGCAGTGCAGTCAACAACGACGGACGCAGCAGCGAGCTCCTCGTCGCACCGGGCGTTGGCTCACAGATCAAGATGTTGCGTGAAGCTTATCGCAACGCTGGTGTCGATCCCAGCCATGTGGGATATATCGAAGCACACGGGACGGGTACTCCGGTTGGCGATCCGGTGGAACTCGAAGCGTTAGGCACTGTCCTCTCTGAACATCGCGACGCATCTCACGCAGCCCGAATCGGCTCCATTAAGACCAACATCGGTCACACCGAAGCCGCTTCTGGCGTGGCAGGTCTGATCAAGACTGCGCTGATCCTGGAACGCAAAGCGATACCGCCCAGCCTTCATTTTAAAGAACCGAATCCAAAGATACCCTGGAAGGGTCTGCTGCTTGAGATGCAGACGGAGTTAACGCCCTGGCCTTATGCAGGCGGACCTGCCATCGCCTCTGTCAACTCGTTCGGCATCACTGGGACGAATGCTCATATCGTTTTGGAGGAAGCGCCAAAGACTGTAGAGGATGCAGCCCCAGAACAAACGAACGAAACATATCTTCTTCCGCTTTCGGCGCAAACTCCCGAAGCATTGAAGGCTCTTGTCGATTCCTACCTGACATTCCTCAGCAAGGAAGATGTGCGCTTGCAAGACATTTGCTACACGGCCAGTTGCCATCGTACACATCACATGGAACGACTTGCAGTGACAGGAACATCTCATCACGAATTGGTCGAACAGCTATCAACCTACGCCGAGGGAGCAACAAGCGCAAAGTCCAAAATCGAAGGACAGCCCAAGGTTGCTTTTGTCTTTCCCGGCCAAGGCGCGCAGTGGCTTGGGATGGGACGCGAACTCATGAAGCACAATGAGTCTTTCCGTGCGTCGTTACAACGAAGCGAACGCGCTCTCAAAGCGTGGACCGATTGGTCGCTGCTGGAACAACTCTCGCTGCCAGAAGATTCGCCTGCGTATCGCTTGAACGAGATCAGTGTCATTCAGCCTACACTCTTAATCGGAAGAGCGTCGTGTAGGGAAAGAGT
>CAZKSG010000004.1:0-55440 GCA_964555335.1 uncultured Anaerolinea sp. | reverse complement strand
GAGATCAGCGTCATCCAACCCACACTCTTTGCCATGGAAGTTGCCCTGGCAGAGGTCTGGCGGTCATGGGGAATCGAACCCTCGGCTGTGATCGGCCATAGTATGGGAGAAGTGGCAGCTGCCTACATTGCCGGAGCCTTAAGCCTGGACGATGCAGCCCGAGTCATTTGCAAACGCAGCCAGTTGATGCAACGTACCAGCGGCAAAGGCGCAATGGCAGTGATTGGACTGCCTTTTAATGAAACAGAAAAGATAGTGAAGGGCTATGAAGACAAACTTTCCATTGCGGTTCAGAACAGTCCCAAATCCACAGTGTTGTCCGGTGATCCTGACGCACTTCGTGAAGTAATGCAAACACTGCTAGAGCAGGAAATCTTCAACCGCCTGATCAAAGTGGATGTGGCGTCACACAGTCCGCAAATGGACCCCATTCGTCCCGAATTGGTGGAGTCGTTGAATGATATCCAACCGCGTGCTACAACTGTTCCTTTTTATTCCACAGTCGCTCAGAATAGATGTGACGGCGAATCCCTGAATGCAGACTATTGGGGGCGCAACCTCCGCCAGCCTGTACGGTTTAGCAACACGATTCAGCGATTGCTCGAAGATGAGCACATCATCTTCATCGAGATGAGCCCGCATCCGATCCTGCTTTCTTCCATCGAAGAGATACGCGCAGAAACCGGCAAACCCGCATACGGATTTGCATCTACGCGTCGCGATCAGCCCGAACTGCCCACAATGCTCGGCGAATTGGGAGCTCTTTACACTCTCGGGTATAAGATCGACTGGAACAAATTGTATCCAGCAGATGGAACAATCGTTTCGTTGCCTTCCTATCCTTGGCAACGTGAACGATACTGGTTTGAATCCACTGCATCACCCAAACATTCGCGGCCGGGCGCTCATCCGCTGCTTGGACAGTACGTTCAGGCAGCTACGGGAGAGCATATCTGGGAAACCACTCTCAATACAAAGCTGTTCCCCTACTTGAACGATCACCAGGTGCGCGGCTCGGCCGTCTTCCCGGCAGCGGGATATGTCGAGATGATGCTTGCCGCGGCAACTGAAGTTTATGGGACCAAGCCATATGTTCTTAGCGATGTTTCCTTCCAGGAAGCCCTGTTCCTTTCTGAAGAGAAGGACCAAGCTGTTCAATTGGTGCTGACGGTTGAAACACCCGATAGCGCTGAGTTCCAACTGTATAACCGCGCAACACAAAGCGACTCGGTTGACTCGTGGACACTGCATGCCAGCGGAAAAATCGAGATCGTTCCGAACATTGCAACAGACACTCGTCTCTCGTTCAAAACTCCAGCATTGCAAGAGCAAACAGATTTCGAAGAGTTTTATCGTTCTGTCTTTCAGCGCGGATTGGAATATGGCCCGAACTTTCAAGCCATTACGAATCTAGCACAACAAAAAGATGGCATCCTTTCCAAAATAAAACTGTCTGACTCGCTCATTGCCAACTCATCGAAATATCAACTGCACCCTGTTCTGCTCGATGCTTGTTTTCAAACAATGGTCGCTGCTCTGCCGCAATCAAACCAGGACACTTATCTCCCCGTCGCCTTGAAGAACATCAGTATTCTGTCAAAGCCGAATTTCAGCGAAGAGTTGTGGTGTCATGTTGTTCCGAATTCATCAGATGATCAGACTACAGGCGATCTTTACCTGTTCAATCATGATGGACAGCTGGTGATGTCGGCACATGGACTGCGACTCCAGCGGGTTGAAGCGAAACAGGAGGATGTGAGCGATTTCCTGTATGAACTTCAATGGCAGGAAAGCCCACTGCCTGAACCGACAAAGAAGGAACCCAAACACTGGTTGATCTTTGCCGATCAACAGGGAACGGGCAAGTTACTTGCCGAAAAGCTGCAAAAAGACTCGCAGATCTGCACAATTGTTTTTGCAGGGAACGAGTACCGGACCATCAACGCGAACGGTTACGGGATCGATCCATCGCAACCCAAACACTTCATCCAGTTGCTAAAGGATGTCGCCCCTCTGCAGGGAATCATCCATTTATGGAGTTTGGATGTTGAGCAACCTGCTTCCGACTCAAATCTGCTCGATATTCTCTATTTGACCCAGGCATTGACCCAACACGACTCGTCCGGTTCGCCGCGGCTCTGGCTCGTCACACGCGGAGCACAGACGGTTCATTCGAAGCAGGAAGTTGTTTCTGTTTCGCAAACACCTGTCTGGGGGATGGGCGCAGTGATCGCCAACGAGTTCCCCAATCTTCATTGCACGCGTTTAGACATGGATTCCAATTCGAATGAAGGCGAAGTTGAACTTCTCGAACGGACTCTGTTATCCAATGATGAAGAAGATCAGGTTGCGCTGAGAGGTGGTCAGCGCCATGCAGCGCGCTTGAAACGGATCCAAGTGGCGGCTGAGGGAGAAGCGAGAAATACCGTCAAGCAAAAGATTGCTGACCATCAATCTTTTCAGATGCAGATCAACACACCCGGTATTCTCGATGGGCTGTCGATCAAGCCAGTTTTGAGATCATCCCCGAAAGCGGGTCAAGTCGAGATCGCGGTTAACGCGACCGGCCTTAATTTTATGAACGTAATGGCCGCTCTGGGAATCCTACCGGGGTATGCCGGAGGTGTGGGTCCGTTGGGCATCGAGTGCTCGGGCTTTATCACCCACGTGGGCGAAGGCGTGACCGGTTTGAATGCAGGCGACGAAGTAGTTGCAATTGCATTCAACAGTCTGGGATCTCACACAGTGACCGACGCGCGGCTGGTAGTAAAGAAACCATCGTTCTTAAGCTTTGAAGAAGCCGCGACGATTCCCATTGCATATCTGACTGCTTATTATGCCTTCCATTATTTGGGACGGATGCAGGCGGGCGAGCGGGTGTTGATCCACGCGGCGACAGGTGGCGTAGGGCTGGCAGCCATCCAACTGGCGAAACAGGCGGGTGCCGAAATCTTTGCCACCGCAGGCACGGATGAAAAACGCAACTATCTAGGAAAGTTGGACATTCATCACATCTTGGATTCGCGTTCACTTTCATTCGCCGACGACATTATGAACATCACAAATGGCGAAGGCGTGGATCTTGTGTTGAACTCGCTGGCAGGAAATGCAATAGCCAAAGGATTGGAAATCCTAAAGCCATACGGTCGCTTTTTGGAGATCGGCAAGCGCGATATTTACGGTAACAGCAAAGTCGGGCTGCTACCTTTCCAGAAGAATCTCTCGTACTTTGCAATCGATCTCGATAAGATGAGCCGTGAACGGCCAGATATTATCGGCAAAATGCTGCACGAAGTATTCGAGTTGGTCGAAACACGGAAGATCTCGCCACTCCCTGTACAAACGTTTCCTGTTTCAAAGTCCAGTGACGGATTCCGCATGATGGCGCAGGCAAAGCATATCGGAAAGATCGTCATCACAATGGATGACCCGGATGCAGCGTTTGAACTACCGGTGGATGCCACACCGATCCGAGCCAATGGCACCTACCTTATCACCGGCGGTCTTGGCGATCTAGGTCTGACCTTTGCCGGGTGGCTCGCCAAACAAGGAGCACGTCATCTTGTGCTGATCGGGCGAAGGAACCCTTCTGACACAGCGCAAAAAGCGGTCAACGAATTGAAAGATGCCGGTGTGAACGTTGTTATCGCACAGGCAGATGTAACTGATATTCATCAGTTGAAGGATGTATTTACTACAATCGAGCAAAAGTTGCCGCCGTTAAAAGGCGTGATCCATGCAGCAGGCTTACTGGCAGATGCCACGATCTTGCAAATGGATGCAGAGCGTTTTAAACAGGCATACGCACCGAAAGTGGTGGGCGCGTGGAATCTTCACGAATTCACGGCTGACCTGTCACTAGATTTCTTCATCCTATTCTCGTCGGTGGCTGCCACGCTAGGCATGCCGGGGCAGGCCAACTATGCAGCAGGAAATGCCTTCCTGGACGGGTTGGCCAGATTCCGCGCGGCGCAAAACCTCCCCGCGCTAAGCATCAATTGGGGTCCGTGGAGCGAGATCGGTCTGGCGGCCACACAATCGAACCGTGGGGATCGACTCACCCAGCAAGGTTTGAAAAGCATCTCTCCGGCACAGGGACTGGAAGCAATGTCCATTGTGATGACAAGGCAGAGTTCACAGATCCATGTCGTGTCGCTGGATACTAACAAATGGTGTGCAACTCAACCTGCTGCTGCACGCTCATCCTTGTTCAAGGAATTGCTCAGTCAGACTGCGCCGCAAACTTTGGAAAAGAAAGCTCATGGCAAGAACGTCCGAGCAGAGTTATTGGATGCAGAAGCGGGTCGACAACGACGTTCCTTATTTGATACACTCTTGCGCGAGCATGTTGCGCAGGTGCTGCACCTGCCTGCATCACGCATCGCGTCGGACAAGCCGTTAAAAACATTAGGGTTGGATTCCTTGATGTCCATCGAGTTGCGAAATCGTCTGGAAGACGCGTTGGGCGTATCGTTATCCGCGTCGTTGATCTGGAACTATCCAACGGTCAACGCACTTGCGCCGTTCCTTGCTGAAAAGATGGGCATCCCGCTCGATGGACAGGGTCAGGAACCGGCTGCGAAAGAAGCGGAGGCGAAGCCATCTTCCAATGAATTGGACGGGTTGGATAAAGACGAACTGGAAGCGTTGCTCGCCGAGGAATTGTCCGCGATCGATGATACGTTGAAAGGAAGCGGATTTGACACAGAAACCGGAAGATAACGAAGTCACACAACTCAAGCGCGCTCTGCTGGCGCTGAAGGAGATGCGCGCGAAAGTAGAAGCGCTCGAAGGCACACGCACAGAGCCGTTGGCGGTGATCGGCATGGGATGCCGCTTTCCGGGCGGAGCGGATTCACCTGCCAAATTCTGGAAGTTGCTTGTAGATGGCGTGGATGCGATCACAGAAGTACCCACCGATCGTTGGCCAGCAGAGGATATTTACGCATCCGATTTCATGCAGCCTGGTAAAGCAAATACGCGTTGGGGCGGGTTCATAAATCATGTCGATCAATTTGACCCGGGGTTCTTTGGGATCTCACCGCGCGAAGCCATGCACATGGATCCACAGCAACGCATCCTGTTGCAGGTGACATTTGAAGCGCTGGAAGATGCCGGGCAATCGCTTGATAAATTGGATGGCAGCCTTACCGGTGTCTTTGCCGGCATTCACAGCCACAGCAGCGATTATGCGTGGATGCAAATGCGTGACTTAAATGATATCGATACGCATACCGGCGCCGGAACCGCTCACAGCATCATTGCCAACCGATTGTCATATCTGTTCAACTGGCAGGGACCTAGCATTGCGATGGACACTGCGTGTTCATCGTCACTGGTCGCAGCACATCTGGCGTGTCAGAGTCTACGCAACCGCGAATGCAATCTGGCAGTGGTGGCAGGCGTGAATTTGTTCCTCACACCTGAGTCCACGATCACATTTTCCAAGCTGCAGATGATGGCAGCCGATGGACGCTGCAAGACGTTCGACTCCCGTGCTGACGGATTTGTGCGCGGCGAAGGTTGCGGCGTGATCATTCTCAAGCGTGTATCAGATGCAGTCGCCGATGGCGATCGGATTCTGGCGTTAATCCAGGGCTCGGCAGTCAATCAGGACGGCCGTACGAACGGTCTCACTGCGCCGAACGGTTTATCGCAGCAGAATGTGATCCGCCAGGCGTTGGCAAATGGACGCGTCACATCTGAGCAGATCACCTATGTGGAAACACATGGGACTGGCACCAAGCTGGGTGATCCCATCGAAGTGGAAGCACTGGCGGAGGTGATTGGCAAACGCGAAAAAACGGATCAACCGTGTGTACTGGGTTCGGTCAAAGCCAATATCGGACATCTGGAAGCTGCCGCGGGCATTGCGGGACTTATCAAATCGGTGCTGGTACTGCAACACGAAATGATTCCGCATCAATTACATATTCGACAGTTGAATCCATTGATCCCATTGGCGGGTACGCGCTTTGAGATTCCCACGTCACCCAGAGAATACAAACGCGTGGAAAATGCTCCGCGGTTTACAGGCGTCAGTTCCTTTGGTTTCGGCGGTACGAACGCACATATCATTCTGCGCGAAGCACCTACCGCTCAAGAGATTCAGCACGGCGAAATCCCTTCTCCTTATTTACTGTCGCTCTCGGCTCGCAGCGATGAATCACTAAAAGCGCTGGCAAAAGCGTATCAAGTCGATCTTGTCGATACGAAATCGTCTTTGGCAGACATTCTATACACAGCCAACCTCCGTCGCACGCATCACGAGAAGCGACTGGCAATTGTTGGTTCGTCTGTAACAGACTTTGTTGAAAAATTAAACGCCTTCATTAAAAAAGACGAGCATCCTGATATCGTCCACGGACATGTGATCCCATCAGGCGAGCGCGGACTGGCATTTGTCTTCTCGGGTCAGGGACCGCAGTGGCTTGGCATGGGGCGCGAACTCATGCAAACAGAGCCCGTCTTCCGTGACAAACTTGCCGAAATCGATGGGCTACTGAAGAAGTACGCGAATTGGTCGTTAATTGATGAATTGAATGCCACCGAAGAAAAGAGCAAACTTGCTGAAACTGAAGTGGCTCAACCGGCAATCTTTGCCACGCAGGTGGCTCTTACCGCGCTGTGGAAGTCATGGGGCATCGAACCAGAAGCGGTTGTAGGTCATAGCGTTGGCGAAATTGCCGCGGCACATGTTGCCGGTGTCTTGAACTTGGAAGACGCCGTGCGCGTGGTCTATCATCGCAGTCAGTTGATGCAGCGTGTGACTGGTCAAGGTAAGATGGCCGCCCTGGGATTGACCCGCGAACAGGCAGAGGAGTTGACCGCAAAGTATACGGGGTTATCACTTGGCGCAGTCAACAGCCCACAGTCCACTGTACTTTCAGGAAGAGCAGATGCTTTGGAAGAAATCGTTGCTTCTCTGACTGCTCAAAAGACATTTGCCCGTATGCTACCTGTGAACTATGCGTTCCATAGTCCCGTGATGGACAGCCTGACATCAGAGTTAACCGATGCGTTGAAAGGATTGGCATCGCATCCTGCCACGATCGCGTTGTATTCCACGGTCCGCGGTGAACGTGCCAAGGACGGCGATTATGACGCATCGTATTGGGCAAAGAATATTCGCCAATCCGTTTTCTTTGGTCCCGCGATCAAAGCCATGATAGCGAACGGATACAACACGTTCGTGGAAGTCAGTCCGCACCCGGTGTTATCTGAGTCGATCAGCCAGTGTCTGGATGCCAATACAAATGCCGTGATCGTCCCATCTCTGCGGCGCAACCAAACCGAACGCGGAGTGATGCTGCGCAGCCTGGGTACCTTGTTCACACGCGGATACCCGGTCAACTGGGCAGCGGTCACGCCCAAGGGGCGCATTGTGGACCTCCCCCACTATCCCTGGCAAAATGCACGCTACTGGCTGCCGAACCGCAAGTTCGCGCGGTATTCCCGCGTCGATTTCGAATCTCCAGTAGAGAACTCAGGCTGGTTCTACGATCTATCGTGGAAGGAATTGCCTGAGAAATCAACAGTGTCAGAAAACCGCGGCGATTGGCTGATTCTGGGAGATGAGAAAGGGATCGGTTCCGCCTTGGCAGAGCAGTTACATGGCTCACACCTGGCGGTTAGTGAAATGGATCAGGAAGCTTGGCTGCGCTCAGCCGATCAGCCCATGGGAATTATCGATCTCCGTGCGCTTGACACACATGAACCGACTGATGATTCAGTGAGCGTGAAGGTACTGTCTTCCATCAAAGCTCTTGCCGACTACAAAGGAAACACATCCCCGAAACTATGGCTCGTAACACAGGGCGTGCAGAGCGTGAACGGTGAAACTGTCACTGACAGCGCAGCTACTCAATCCATGCTCTGGGGGCTTGGACGGACACTTTCGCTGGAACATCCAGAAAACTGGGGCGGGTTGATCGACCTTGATTCAAGTCAAACTGCCAGTCTAGCGGACCAGATCGCCAACGAGATATTGGCATCGGATGTCGAAGATCAAATTGCGTTCCGTGCCGGGAAACGATACGGTTTGCGTTTGCAACATGCTGAAAAACCAGCATCATCTACATTCAAAGTTTCAGGCGACGAGTCCTATCTCATCACAGGTGGACTCGGCGGTTTGGGTCAACAGCTTGCACGTTGGCTGGTCAAACGCGGTGCCAGGCATCTCGTGCTCACAAGCCGAACCGGCTCGTCGGAACGCAGCAAAGCCTTTGAACAGGAAATGAAAGTATTGGGTGTGACTCTCTCTGTAGTCAAAGCCGATGTCACCAACGAGACACAGATGACCGAGCTGTTTAAGTCGTTTGGAAAAGAATTGCCAGCCCTGCGAGGCGTAATTCATGCAGCAGGAGTTGTCTCTACGCGGGCGTTGTCATCCATGGACGAAGAAGCATTCCGGGCAGTTCTAGCACCGAAAGTTGCAGGTGGATGGCTGCTACATCGTCTGTCACAGAATTTGAAATTGGATTTCTTCGTTCTATTCTCCTCCAATTCAGCGATCCTAGGATCCGCGGGGTTGGGGCATTATGCCGCCGCAAATTCCTATCTCGATACGTTGGCTCACATCCGCCACGGAATGGGACTCCCTGCCGTGAGTGTGAACTGGGGCTGGTGGGATGGGGCAGGAATGGCGACCTCTGAGCTGGAGGCGCAGTTCAAGCAGATTGGACAGAACGCCATGCCCATAGCGTTAGGACTCGATGCGCTGGATGTTTTGTTGGGCAATGACACTGTCCAAAAAATGGTTGCATCCATTGACTGGGACACATTCAAACCCATCTACGAAGCCAAACGTCAGCGGCCGTTGATCGAACATATTAATGTACATATGGAGCATGAAGAACAAAAGCCTGACCACACCTTTGGCGAGCAGTTGTTGTCCATTCCAGTTGCACAGCGCATGGAGAAGTTCCAATCGCACGTGCGAGACCAGGTTGCACAAGTTTTGGGCTTTAGTGCTTCCGATCACATCGATCCGCAGCAAGGTTTTTTCTCCATAGGAATGGATTCAGTGATGGCAGTCCAGTTGCGCACACGACTCGAAACCAGCCTCGGACAGTCCTTGCCCTCCACGCTGGCGTTCGAGTATCCAACCATCGAATCGTTGACAAATTACCTGGCAAACGAAGTGCTGAAATTAAGCGAGTCAATGACCAAATCTCCCATGGAAAAATCTGAAGTTGTCGATACAATCGGCACACAAAAACCCTTGAGCGAAGATGAATTACTGTCAAAGCTCGACGATGAACTTGCAGCTTTCAACAAACTCACGGATGGAAACTAGATGAGCGAAGACAAGCGCCTGGCGGAGTATCAGGCTCGATTACAAAGTGCACTGGAAGCCATGCAGAAAATGCGTGTGCGCCTTGAAGCCGCGGAAAGCCGTCACAGCGAACCGATCGCGGTGATCGGGCTCAGTTGCCGGTTCCCTGGCGAGGCGAACGATCCTGATTCGTTCTGGCAAAATCTGGTGAATGGCGTGGATGCCATTAGCGAAGTCCCGGCCGAAAGATGGGACATCGAGTCGCTTTATGACCCTGACCCGCAGAAGCCGGGCAAGATGTCTGCTCGCTGGGGTGGGTTCCTCAAGAAAGTAGATCAATTCGACGCACAGTTCTTCGGCATCTCACCACGTGAAGCACGCAGCATGGATCCACAACAACGCCTATTGCTTGAAGCCAGTTGGCAGGCGCTGGAACATGCCGGGCTCAACCCCACGCAACTAAGTGGCAGTCAAACGGGCGTGTTTGTTGGCATCACGGTCAACGATTATCTGCAGTTGCAAACCACGCTGCAAAGTCTCGAGGAGATCGACGCCTATCGCATTACTGGTAATTCGCTCAACAGTGCAGCGGGGCGACTTTCCTATTTTCTGGGTTTTCATGGTCCAAGCATGGCAGTGGATACTGCTTGTTCATCATCCTTGGTTGCAACGCATCTTGCAATTCAAAGTCTGCGCAATGGCGAATCAAATATGGCATTGGCGGCGGGGGTCAATCTCATCCTTGCGCCAGGCATGTCGGTCGGTGCCACAAAAGCCAGCATGCTCGCACCTGATGGACGATGTAAAACCTTCGATGCACGCGCCGACGGATTTGTGCGAAGTGAAGGCTGTGGTGTGGTTGTGCTCAAGCGTCTCTCAGACGCACAGGCAGATGGCGATACCATCCTTGCCGTGATCCGCGGGTCGGCCGTCAACCAGGATGGCTTCAGCAGCGGCTTGACCGTTCCCAACAAACTCGCGCAGGAGATGGTCATCCGCACAGCGTTGAAGAATGGCAATGTTAAGCCAGGTGAGATCCAATATGTGGAAGCACATGGAACGGGAACATCCCTGGGCGACCCGATCGAAGTCCGTGCGTTAACATCTGTGCTCTCCGAAGGACGCGACGCTCATACGCCGTTCTGGCTGGGTTCCGTGAAAACGAACATCGGTCACGCTGAATCGGCTGCCGGCATCGCAGGACTGATCAAGACTGTGCTTGCTTTGCATCATGGAGTCATTCCTCCCCATCTGCACTTTCAAACTCCTACCCCCATGATCGACTGGGACAAGACTCCTGCAGCCATTCCCACCAAGGCCGTGGAGTGGATGGGTGCAAAGCGCTTCGCAGCAGTCAGCGCGTTTGGCGCCAGCGGAACAAACGCACACGTAGTACTTGAATCGGCTCCTGAAACACAAAGCACTTCATCAGCGGCAGATCGTCCGTTGCACTTACTGACCCTTTCAGCTAAGAGTGGCAGCGCACTTAAAGATCTGGCGAGTCGGGTTCAAAGTCATGTATCCAACACCCGATCATCGCTGGCGAATATCAGCTACACGGCGAATACGGGTCGCGCCCATTTCAATCACAGGATCGCGATCGCTGCATCATCCATCCCTGAAGTTCAATCGCAACTTGGCGAATACCTTTCCGGGAAAGAATTGGCATCACATGGCATTGTTGAGCCTGGCAGTACACCCAAGATTGCATTCCTGTTCACAGGACACGGTTCACAATACGTGAACATGGGACGCGGACTATATGAAACGTCTCCCGTGTTCCAACAGGCAATTCACGAATGTGAAAGCCTGCTGAAAGAATATATCGACATTCCCATCACAAAAATGCTGTTTCCAGAGCCAGATGCCGAAGCATCCACTGCTGAATTGTGGAATGGCATGAAGTACACCCAACCCGCACAATTTGTGTTGGCCTATGCCTTAACCAAACTTTGGACATCCTGGGGAATTCAACCCGGCGCGGTGATCGGTCACAGCGTAGGTGAATACGCGGCTGCCTGTGCCGCCGGTATCATGTCGCTCGCAGATGGGATCAAACTCGTCGCTGCACGCGGACGTCTGATGGAATCACTGCCCGAACAGGGCGTGATGACCGCCGTCTTTGCTGATGAAGCAACTGTCAAGAAAGCCATCACCTCATTCTCTGATCGAGTCTCCATTGCAGTCCTCAATGGCCCTACCAACATCGTTATCTCCGGCAATACTCAGGCAGTCGAAGCCATTGAGCACGAATTAACAAAGCAGGAGATCAAATTCAAGCGGCTCGATGTAGCACAGGCATCACACTCACAGATCGTCGATCCAATGTTGGACGAATTCGAAAGGATAGCCAGCACCATCCAATATGGCGAGCCACGCGTTGATTATGTGTCGAGCCTACTGGGGCAAAGCATCACACAGATCGATTCAAACTACTGGCGCACACACCAACGTCAGGCGGTGCGCTTTGCAGACGGACTGCAAACCCTGCTTTCACACGGCTATACACATCTCATCGAGGTCGGGCCGGCTCCCGCATTGATCAGCATTGCACAACGCAATCTCGATCGAGTTGAGAACCCGCCTTTGTATTATCCATCCCTGCGCAAAGGGCAGGATGACTGGGCGCAGATATTAAGTTCGCTTGGCGAACTCTACGTTCGCGGCGCAGCCGTCAACTGGCGCGGTTTCGATCAGCCGTACTCTCGCCGACGAGTGAATCTGCCCACCTATCCATTCCAACGGCAGAGTTATTGGATCATGCCATCGACAAAATCCAATTTGCAACGCGGAGAGGTTTTGCATCCATTGTTGGGGACAAGAATTCGTTCCGCAGCAAGAGATGTCATCTTCGAGAATGAGATAAGCGCGGCATCGCCGGCCTTCCTGGCTGACCATATTGTGCAGGAACAGGTTATCCTGCCTGCCACCGCTTACATGGACATGTTGCTTGCAGCGGGTCGTGAACTTCTTAAAGATAGCCTATCACTCGCAATGGAAGACCTTATTATTCACAAACCGCTGCAACTTGCAGAAACAGAATTGAAAACAATACAAACTATCGCTACACCAGCCAATGACGAGATCACCTGTCAGGTATTTAGCCTTGATTCAGCTTCCAATGAATGGCAATTGCACGCATCAGCGACAATACAAGCTATCAACGAAGAACCAACCAGCATTTCTCTGGCAGAGTTGCAGAGGCGCTGTACGCAAGGACAATCCGTCGATCTGCATTATCAGGCACTCGCCGACCGTGGCTTGAATTTTGGTCCCACCTTCCGTGGACTGAGCCACATCCAAACCGGGAAGAACGAAGTGCTGGCGCAAGTTGAAGCACCAGATGGACTTGAAATTGAAATGTCGCACTTGCTGCATCCTGCGCTTCTGGATGCAGCATTGCAGGGAATTGGAACCCTTCTGCCGCCGGGTGATAAAACCTATCTCCCACTCAGCGTCGACTCACTGAAGGTCTTTGACCGCCTGCCGAACAAATTCTGGAGCTATGCAACCCTGACTGCTGACAACCACTCCAGCGAAGATGTGCTCACCGCAAATGTGACCATCTTCGACGGGAACGGACACGTGATCGCTGTCTTCCAAGGCTTCACCATGAAGCAAGCCATCCATTCGCAGATTGATTCATGGTTGTACGAAGTGCAATGGCAAACGTCGGAGGTTGCCAGCGGAGTTCTGGAAAAGGAGAACTCGTGGATTGTGTTTGGCAAAGATCAGCCTGTTATCAACAAGCTGGTCAATCGATTGCGTGAGAGTGGGCAATCTGTCCATTTTGTAACTCATGGACAGACATTCGCTCGCCTGGCTGAAAATGCCTATCAGGTTGACCTGTCTCATGCTGAGGACTTCCATACACTGATTCAGTCGACAGGTACAGTCAAAGGTATTCTCTATCTGTGGGCATTGAGCGATACTGAACAATCCAGACTAAACGGTGGATTGTTGTATTTAACTCAGGCGCTGGTCGCAGCAGGACAATACAATCCCATTTGGGTGATCACACAGGGTGCCCAAGCCGCAAGCGAAGAAATTATTGCTCCTCATTCGTCAACACTGTGGGGTGTATCAAAGGTCATCAATCAGGAACATCCTGAGTTGACGTGTCGAGTGATCGATCTCGATCCGAGTGAATCGTACGAGACAAGTGCTCAAAATCTTTGGACGGAGATCACATCACCAGATGCAGAAGATCAGGTCGCCTACCGCGATAGCCAACGCTTTGTCTCTCGTCTTGTTCGTGCAACGAACAAAAATCCATCCACTACTTCAGATGAACCGACAAAATTAACGGTGACGAAGCGTGGTGTTCTCGATAATCTCGTCTATCAAAAGATGTCCCGCAAGACTCCTGAACCCGGCGAAGTGGAAATCCGGGTGCTGGCCACCGGTATCGGTTTCCGCGATGTACTCAACACACTGGGAATGTATCCCGGTGGCGGTGAGTTGGGCGGTGAATGTGCAGGGATTATCACTGCCATTGGCGCGGGCGTGGAAAATGTGAAAGTTGGTGACGCTGTACTTGCCTTCGCATTGGGAAGCTTTGCATCGTTCGTCAATACTCCGGCTCACTTTGTCGCGCAGAAACCTGCAAAGCTCTCATTTGCAGAAGCGGCAACCATCCCTTCAGCGTTTCTGACAACACAATATTGTCTGCGTCATCTGGCGAAGATGAAAGCGGGTGACCGTGTTTTGATCCATGCAGCCGCTGGCGGTGTAGGGCTGGCAGCCATCCAACTCGCTACACAAGCTGGCGCAGAGATCTTCGCCACAGCAGGCAGCCCGGCCAAGCGTGAGTTACTGAAATCGCTTGGCATCCAACACATCATGGACTCACGTACGCTCGACTTTGCCGATGAGATCATGAAGGTCACCGGCAACAGGGGCATGGATATTATTCTCAACTCACTTGCAGATGAGTTCATCGAGAAGTCTGTTTCTGTTCTTGCGGAGAATGGGCGCTTTATTGAAATTGGCAAGCGCGGCATTTGGACTCACGAGCAGTTTGCCAAAGTTAAGCCAAGTGCATTTTATGCAGTCGTTGATCTTGTGCTGGAAGCTAAACAAAAGAAGGAACTGGTTCCAGACTTGTTCCAACAGATAATATCCGGATTCAAAAATGGCAGTCTTCATCCGATTCCTTTGCGTGCTTATCCATCATCTCATGTCATTGAGGCGTTTCGCTTCATGGCCATGGGACGTCATACCGGCAAACTGGTTGTCGTTCCTGAAGAACGTTTTGCGATCCGTGACGATGCAACATATCTCATTACCGGCGCGTTCGGCGGATTGGGACTCGCAACCGCCGAGTGGCTGGCGAAGCAGGGAGCGCGTCATCTTGCCCTGCTCGGACGCAATGCTCCTCGCGAACAGGCACAAGTCACGATCCAAACACTGATTACTTCGGGTGTGAATGTAAGGACCTTCCAGGCAAATGTAGAAGATCAAAATACGATGTTCAACATAATGGACCAGATCACAACATCCATGCCGGAACTGAAAGGTGTCATCCATGCCGCAGGTGCATTGGATGATGGCATTCTGAGTCAACAGACCTGGGGACGATTTGAGAAGGTATTCGCGTCCAAGGTTACAGGAAGCTGGAATTTGCATGAACTGACAAAGGGATTGCCGCTGGACTTCTTCGTCTTGTATTCCTCTGCAGTTTCCCTGGTCGGTTCCGCGGGGCAGGCAAATCATGTAGCGGCGTGTACCTATCAGGATATGCTGGCACACTATCGCCGCACACAGGGTCTACCTGGGCTGAGCATCGGCTGGGGGCCATGGGAACAGATCGGGGCGGCGGCCGAACGGGACGTGTCCGAACGGCAAAAGGGACGCGGCATCGGGTCCATTTCACCCTCGCAAGGCATCGAAGCGTTATCCAAGGCCATGTCAAATGGTTTTATACATGTCGGCGTGATCCCGATCAATTGGAATGTTTTTGCCCAGCGAACTTCATCGCCCTTCTTTGCTGAGTTGAAACAACAGGCAAAGTCCGTCAAAACGGTGGCAACGAATGAACCAAAACAGGAGAATGATTTATGGAAGCGCCTGGAAAGTGCGCCGGAAAGCAAGCGTAAAAATCTCCTGCTTGCTCATGTGCGTGAACAGGCACTGAAAGTTCTCAACCTTCCGGTGGATTTTACGCTGGAACAACGCCAGCCACTGCAGGAGCTGGGTTTGGATTCGTTGATGGCAGTGGAATTACGCAATCGCCTGCGACAAGGGCTTCCACTAGAACGTGCGTTGCCTGCCACATTGGTGTTTGATTATCCAACGCCCGAAGCGTTAACAGGTTTTTTGATGAACGAGTTATTCGCGAATGCACCAGCGAAAACCGAACAAGTAAATACGAAGCCGGCAACAACTGTTTCAGTTGCCGAATTAACAGACGAAGAAGCCGGAGCCCTTTTACTGGCTGAACTGGATGAACTTAAACAAAAGAAGACCGGGAAGTAGATCATGACCGACACAACCAACTCAGAACTCTCCCCCATCAAGCGCGCCTTGCAGGAAGTGCGCGAGATGCGCGCCAAACTGGAAGCGATGGAACAAGCCGGTCGCGAGCCCATCGCGATCATCGGCATGGCATGTCGGTATCCCGGCAGCGTAAACAGCCCAGATGAGTATTGGAAACTCCTATGCAATGGCGTCGACGCGATCACCGAGATTCCAAAAGATCGCTGGAACATCGACTCATTCTATAATCCAGATCCAGATGCGGCCGGAAAGATCCTCACACGCTGGGGTGGATTCATTGACGGCGTGGATCAGTTCGATCCGCAGTTCTTCGGCATCTCCCCGCGTGAAGCCGAAGGCATGGATCCGCAGCATCGTCTCTTGATCCAGGTAGCGTGGGAAGCGCTGGAACAGGCAGGTCAGGCACCGGACAAGTTAACGGGTTCCGCCACTGGAGTGTACACTGGCATCTCAATCAGCGACTACTTCCAGATCATGACCAAGCAGGAACATGACAAACTGGATGTCTACCTTGCGCAAGGGACGGCTCACAGCGCGGCATCGGGACGTCTTTCCTACCTGCTTGGTCTACAAGGTCCTGCCGTATCAATTGACACAGCTTGTTCTTCTTCATTGGTTGCCACCCATCTTGCAATTCAAAGTCTGCGCACTGGTGAATGTCGCATGGCGATTGCAGGCGGCGTCAATACGATCCTTCTCCCTGAAGTACACATCAGTTTCTCACGTGCACGCATGATCTCGGGTGATGGGCGTTGCAAAACATTCGATGCCCGCGCCGATGGGTTTGTCCGCTCGGAAGGATGCGGCATCGTGGTGCTCAAACGTCTCTCCGATGCGCTTGCGGATGGCGACAACATTCTCGCTGTAATTCGCGGTTCAGCCATTAACCAGGATGGACGCAGCAGCGGTCTCACCGCACCGAATGGGCTGGCACAGGAGGCGGTCATCCGAGCCGCACTCGCCAACGCCAATATGGACCCTTCATTGGTCAGTTATGTAGAAACCCATGGCACGGGGACATCCCTTGGCGACCCCATCGAAGTACAGGCATTAGGAGCAGTATTGGGCGCCAAACGCGATAAAAGCTCGCGTCTCAAGATCGGCTCGGTTAAAACCAATATGGGACATCTCGAAGCGGCGGCTGGCGTTGCTGGTTTGATGAAAGCGGTGCTCATCCTGCAACATAAACAAATCCCACCTCATCTGCATTTTGAAACTCCCAATCCATACATTCCATGGAACGAACTTCCCATCGATATCCCCACCACCTTGACACCGCTGCCTGAAAAAGATGGGCGATTCATTGTAGATGTAAGTTCATTTGGCTTCAGCGGGACGAATGCTCATCTTGTGCTTGAAGCAGCTCCCGAATCGATTCGTGAAACTGCAAGCATGGAACGTCCACTGCACGTAGTGAAGTTCTCAGCAAAGAATAAGACCGCACTGCAAAACCTGGTTCAACGCTTCGATAAATATCTCTCGCAAGAACCCGCGAATTTTGCCGACATTGCCTACACCATCAATTCCGGTCGTGCAGACCTACCTCACCGCCTTGCGTTGGCAGCTTCCTCCAGTGAAGATTTGCGCACCAAACTCGCTGCTTTTGCAAACGGTGAAACACGCGAAGATATTTTCACTGGCACGGTGTTCGACACTGCTTCACCCGAACTTGTCTTTTTATTCACTGGTCATGGCTCACAATATATACAAATGAGTCGTCAGTTATTCGAAACACAACTCACCTACCGCGCTGCGTTGGAGGAATGTGCTGAATTACTGAAAGACTATATCGACGTTTCACTATTCGATATTCTCTTCCCGCAGGACGAATCCAAGTGGCTCGACAAAATGAAATATGGACAGCCCGCGCTCTTCGCGGTGGAGTATGCGTTAGCGCAGTTGTGGCTCTCCTGGGGAATCAAGCCAACGACTGTTCTCGGTCACAGCGTAGGTGAGTATGTTGCCGCAACGATTGCCGGAGTCTTCAGCCTGGCAGACGGACTCAAGATGGTCTGCGCTCGCGGACGCTTGATGGATTCCCTGCCCATCGCTGGTGAAATGGCAGTCGTCTTTGCCAATGAAGAAACGGTCAATGAAGTGATCGCTCCCTACGGCGCAGATGTTTCGATCGCCGCATTCAACGGACCAACGAACATTGTCATCTCAGGCATTGCCGAAACCTTGAAAGCAATTTTGGCTACGTTCAATGAACGGGATATCAAGACACAACATCTCGCCGTCACACAGGCGGCGCACTCACACTTTCTCGATTCGATTCTCGACGAGTTTGAATCGGTCGCGGCGACCGTGAGCTATTCATCTCCGCGGCTTGGCTTTGTCTCGTGTCTCACTGGCAAGATGGTCAACTCCGATGAAGTCACGAATGCCAACTACTGGCGCAGACACTTGCGCCAACCGGTCCGTTTTGCGGATGGGATTCGCACCTTGTATTCAGAAGGGTATCGTCACTTCCTGGAGATCGGTCCGCACCCGGTGCTTTCAGGGATGGCGCAACGCATCGAAGGCGCCGAGGGTCGAAGCTTTATTCCTTCGCTGCGTTCCGGCTGGCAGGATTGGCAACAGATGCTGGAAAGCGTCGCATCACTCTATGTGCAGGGCATTTCGCCCGATTGGGTTGCATTCGACAAGGAGTATGCCCGCAAACGCGTTCCCCTCCCCACCTACCCATGGACAAACCAACGCTACTGGATCGCGGATTCGTCTACACCGGAACCGACACACACAACGGAAACAAAATCATCTACTGAAGAAGATCGCTCGTTCATT
Source organism: uncultured Anaerolinea sp. (assembly GCA_964555335.1). Lineage (GTDB taxonomy): Bacteria > Chloroflexota > Anaerolineae > Anaerolineales > Villigracilaceae > Defluviilinea. Next base: position 36,878 of record CAZKSG010000004.1, on the reverse strand, counting down.
CGGGAACTACGGCTGCTTCCATCCGACGAACAGGAAGAGGCGGCTGCAAATTTTGTTCGCGCTCATGTCGCGCGCATCCTGCGGTTGTCCCCCGAACAAGTGGAAGATAATCACCGTCTGATGGATATTGGCGTCGACTCATTGATGGCTGTTGAACTGCGCAACCGCCTGAACAAAGATCTCGGTCTCGAGCAGGGATTACCCGCCACTCTGATCTTTGACTATCCCACTATACAATCCATTGCCCGGTATGTGATCCAAAGTCTATCCAACGCCAGTGACACGTCCAACACAAAACCAGGTGAGCCTGTCAACCTGCAACCTGTTGACCTGGCTGCCAAACAAAAAGAGATCGAATCCCTGAGCGAACAGGAAGCAGAGGCACGCCTCCTGCAAAAACTGGCGGATCTGGGAGAAGAGTAAAGCATGGAAAACAAGAATCAAACTGCACCATTACCTCCCCTGAACCGCGCCCTGCTCGCCATCGAAAAACTCGAAGCGCGCATTAAATCCATGGAGAATGCCCAGCGCGAACCGATCGCGATCATCGGGCTGGGCTGCCGCTTCCCTGGCGGTGCGAACGATGCTGAATCGTTCTGGCAATTATTACGCGACGGCGTAGACACAGTCACCGAGGTCCCAGCTGACCGTTGGGATATTGATGCGTACTACGATGCCGATCCCGAAGCGCCCGGCAAAATGTACACACGCAAGGGGGCTTTTCTTGAAGGTGTAGATCAATTCGATCCGCAGTTCTTCGGCATTATGCCCAAGGAAGCCCACGCCATGGACCCACAGCAACGCCTGCTGTTGGAGACCACGTGGGAAGCCCTGGAGAATGCTGGAATTCCCACAGATTCGCTGGCTGGCACTCGTACAGGTGTATATGTAGGCATCCTTGGAACAGACTATGCCACTATTCAAACGTCCAATGATGGCATCAACGAGGTGGGTCCATATTATGGTTCGGGAGTGGCCCACAGCATTGCATCGGGCCGCATCTCCTATTTACTGGGGTTGCAGGGGCCCAGTATGTCCATTGATACGGCGTGTTCGTCTTCACTCGTGGCCATTCATCAGGCTTGCTTGAGCCTGCGCACAAAGGAAACCAATCTCGCGCTCGCGGGTGGGGTCAATTTGATTCTCACCCCAGACGCTTCGATTGCCTTGTCGAAAAACAAGATGATGGCAGCCGATGGTCATTGCAAAACCTTCGATGCCAGCGCCGATGGCTATGTCCGCGGCGAAGGCTGTGGTGTGATCGTACTAAAACGTTTGTCAGATGCCGTTGCCGATGGAGATAATATTCTCGCGGTCATCCGCGGTTCAGCAGTGAATCAAGATGGAGCCAGCAGCGGGTTGACTGCACCGAATGGTCCATCGCAGGAGGCTGTCATTCGCGATGCAGTGGCGAATGCAGGCATCCAACCGCAAGATATTACGTATGTCGAAACTCACGGCACCGGCACATCATTGGGAGATCCTATTGAAGTGCAGGCACTTGCCTCCGCGCTGGGAAAAGGACGTGATGCAAAGCATCCCTTGCTGATTGGCTCGGTCAAGACAAACGTCGGCCATCTCGAAACGGCAGCGGGTGTCGTTGGCCTGGTGAAGCTCATCATGTCGTTGCGACACAAAGCCATTCCACCACATCTGCATTTGAAGCAACCAAATCCATTCATTCCGTGGGCACAATTGCCGGTGTCGGTTCCTACAACATTAACTCCCTGGCCGGAAAGTGCGCTCTTGATCGCCGGGCTGAGTTCGTTCGGTTTCAGCGGCACGAACGTTCATATCGTGGTATCCGCTCCGCCTGAGAAAGAGCCGAAGAAGGTTGAATTTGAACGGCCGAGTCACATTCTGACTCTTTCGGCAAAATCCGAATCTGCGCTGCAGGCGTTATCCGAGCGTGTGGCATCGCAATCGAACCAGGATTTCGCCAATGCTGCATTCACGTTCAATACAGGACGAGCAAAGTATTCCCATCGTCTTGCACTGTGGGCTGACTCAGCAGAAGATGCTACAAGGAAATTGCAAACGTTTGCTACCGGCGAAGAAACCAACGGACTTGTCTACGGACATCTGGCGCAGAACAAAAAGCCAAAGATCGCCTTCCTGTTCACCGGACAAGGTGCACAATACGTTGGGATGGGGCGTACGTTGCATGACTCTCAACCTGTGTTCCGCGCTGCGCTAGACGAATGCGCATCGCTTCTACGTCCATACCTGACTCAGCCACTCCTCGACGTGATCTTTGCTGAAACGGACTCCGAACAAGCCAAGCTCCTCGACCAAACTGCCTACACCCAGACCGCTTTGTTTGCCATCGAATATTCACTTGCAAAGTTATGGCAATCGTGGGGCGTGGAACCGTTCGCTGTGACGGGGCATAGTGTTGGTGAATATGTGGCAGCTTGCATCGCGGGTGTCTTCAGCCTGGAAGATGGCATCAAACTCATCGCCGAACGCGGACGATTGATGCAGTCTCTACCTTCAGGCGGGAAGATGAGCGCAATCTTCGCCGAGGAAGAACAGGTTCGAGAAGCCATCCAACCCTACAGTGACCGAGTATCCATTGCGGCGATGAATGGCACGACCAATATTGTTATCTCGGGCAATGGAGAAGCTGTTGACGCCATCTGTGCTTCGCTGGAGGCGAAGGGGATTAAGACACGTTCGCTCAACGTCTCGCATGCGTTCCATTCTCCACTTGTCGAACCCATCCTCAATGAGTTTGAAAAAGCAGCAGCAACTCTAACGTATAAGCAGCCACAACTGCGTTTGATCTCCAACCTGACCGGCCAATTGGCAATGGGAGATGTGGTGACGAATGCCAAATACTGGCGCGACCATATCCGCCGGCCCGTGCAGTTCGTGCAGGGGATCGAGTCGCTTCTGACATTGAATGTTGACATTCTTATTGAAGTAGGTCCCTCCCCCACCCTCTTAAGCATGATTCAACGCATCCCGAGTACTGAAGGAAAACTAGCTGTTCATACCCTGCGCCAGGGGCGTGACGATTGGGCACAAATTCTGGAAAGCCTGGGCAGACTATTCGTCGGCGGAGTTCAAGTCAATTGGAAAGGTTTTGACGCTCCGTATGCACGGCAACGACTGGAACTCCCCACCTATCCTTTCCAACGCCAGCGCTATTGGAGCGCCCCGAAATCTCGACGCAGTCCATATAGAGAAGAAAACGTTCACCCGCTGTTGGGACGCAAACTATCGTCGCCATTAAAGGTCATTCAATTTGAATCAGTCTTGGATCGCGAGTCTTTCTCCTTCATTCGTGACCATCAGGTGCGTGGCACATCCATTCTTCCGATGACCGCTTATCTGGAATTGGCACAAGCGGCTGCAAAGTTGAATTTGGGCGCCGGTGAATATCAGCTGGAGGATGTTGTCATCCATCAACCGCTGGTTTTGGAAGATGAGGATGTTCGCATCGCGCACCTGATTCTGAACGATGATATGTCTTTTGAAATCCATAGCCGATCTGAGAACAACAATACCTCCGACTGGCAATTGCACGCGACCGGAAGAATCGAGAAAGTCACAGAACCAACGCCAAAGGCCACTGAAAAGATTCAAGAGATTCAGGCACGCTGTAACAAGGAATTCAGCTCAGAAGAGCATTATCAAGAACTGAACTCACGCGGCTTCCCATTTGGCGCCGCAATGCAGGGAGTTCACCACATCTGGCGAAAGGATGGCGAAGCAGTAGTCGAGATCCATACACCGGCAGAGATCAGTGATGAGATTCCATCGTTCCATTTGCACCCCGCGTTGTTGGATTCCTGTCTGCAAGGTTTTTGGAGCACGTTCGATCTCACAGACAAAAAGACCTATATGCCGATGAACTTTGAGCGCTTTGTGCTCTATCGCTCACTACCAGAGCATCTCTGGAGCCATATTCGTCTGCGCGAAACAGGCGAGAAACAGGACGCTGTGATCGGCGATGTCACCGTGATGGATATGCAGGGACAGGTCGTTGCGCAAATCGATGGCTTGTACTTCCGCCCGGCATCTCAGCAAATGCTTCATACTCACCACGAGTGGGACGATTGGTTCTATGAGGTCGAGTGGCAAAAGCAGGAGACCGTTGAAGAGCTACCTTCTCAGTCCTTGTTTATCTCAACAAAAGAACTATCCGTTGACGTTGATTCGCAGGTGGCAACTCTTGCAGAGCAACATCATATCGAGCGCTATCGTGAAATGTTTCCGCGCATCGAACGTCTCAGTGCGGGTTACGTTGTTGCAGCATTGCGTGAAATGGGTTTGCAGTTCCAACCTGGACAGGCAGTCTCTGTCGATGATTTGATGTCGAAATACGGGATCCTGGAACGCTATCGCAGATTGACTGGTCGCTTGCTGGATATTCTCGGCGGTGCCGGATTCCTGCAACACGAGGGAAAAGTCTGGAAGGTAGTACGACTTCCCAGCTCGGAGATGGACGCGAAAAGTCTTCATACTGAATGGCAAGCGCTATTGACAGAATATCCCGAGTCGAAAGGACAGCTGACGTTAACCGGCCAATGCGGCGAATCATTGGCGGGCGTGCTGCGCGGCAAGGTCGATCCGCTTTCGTTATTGTTCCCGAATGGTTCACTGGAGCTGACCGAGCTTCTCTACCGCGAATCTTCGCAACCACGCATCTTCAATACAATGGTCAGCCATGGCATTCAAAAGATCATTGCAAGCATGCCTGCTGATCAGCCCATTCGTATTCTCGAGATCGGCGCTGGAACTGGCGGCACGACATCGTATGTGTTACCGGCCTTGCCCGCCGAACGGACTGAATATTTCTTCACCGATATTTCTCCGCTCTTTTTGAACCGTGCACGCACGCGCTTTGCCCAGTTCAATTTTGTGCGTTATGAAATTTTGAATGTTGAAAACGATCCATCCACGCAGGGATTTGCCGATCAATTGTTCGACATTGTGTTGGCAGTCAACGTGTTGCATGCCACCGTGGATATGGGCAAAACTCTGGAACATGTCAAGAAGGTCTTGAAGCCCAATGGACATTTGCTGCTCGTCGAAGGGACAAACCCCGAGAACTGGGTGGATATCACCTTTGGGCTTACAGATGGCTGGTGGCGATTCACCGACACACACATCCGTGCAGAGTATCCGCTGATGCCGCGCGACACCTGGCACAAACTTTTAACAGATACTGGGTTTACAAACAGTGTCGCGCTTCCCTTGGACGAGTCCCAATTTCAGCAGGCGCTCATCCTTGCACAATCGGCAACAGCAGCACCGGGTCAGTGGTTAATTTTTGACGATGAAGCTGGCGTTGGAAAAACACTTGCTGATCAATTGGGTTCTTTGAATCAAACATCCATACTTGTGAAAGCTGGCGAGTCCTTCCAGGTAAACGCAGGTCATTATTCGTTGAATCCTTCTTCTGTTGATGATTTCAAAAAGTTGATCACTGGTGTTGCACAATCATCACAGCCATTGCGCGGCGTGGTGTATCTATGGTCGCTGGATATCAAAAAGGCAGAAGGCATGTCACTCGAACCTGAACTGTCAAAGGGATTGGGTGGCGCGGTGTATGTGGCACAGGCGCTTGCAGGTTCCGACATCGAACCGCCGCGATTGTGGCTCGTTACACGCGATGCACAACAGGTACATTATGAGTCGTTGGCTGCGGAAGAATCTCCATTATGGGGATTAGGCAAGGTGATCCAACTCGAACACCCCGAACTTCAATGCACGCGCATTGACCTGGATAATTCATCCAGCAAAGAGGATCAGGCTCGAACTCTCTTCGCACAAATTTGGAAACCGGATACAGAAGATCAGATCGCGTTGCGAAATGGACAACGTTTCGCGGCACGTCTTAAGCGGACAACGCTTATCACAGCGAACGAGCCACCACTCTTTGACGGAGAGACAGCACTTCAATTGCAGTCGTCCGGAAATGGTGTGCTGGAGGATTTGACCTGGAAACCGGCCGCTCTTCCCCAGCCGGGACCGGGTGAGGTGGCGATCGAAGTTCGCGCCGCTGGACTCAACTTCCGCGATCTAATGAATGCTTTGGCAATGCGCTCCGATAATGAAGCATTGGGGGGTGAATGCAGCGGAATCGTGATCGCCATCGGACCGGATGTGACTCAATTTAAACCAGGAGACGCCGTGTTGGGCATGGCGCGCGGCAGCTTTGGCAGTGTTGCGATTGCAGATGTTCATTTTGTGGTTCATAAACCGGAAGATATCAGTTTCGCAGAAGCTGCAGCATTGCCCATTGCCTATTTCACCGCATACTATTGTTTAGAACACATCGCCAAACTCAAAAAAGGACAAAAAATCTTAATCCACGCGGCGGCTGGTGGTGTGGGAATGGCAGCCGTACAGGTCGCCTTGCGCGCAGGTGCAGAGGTTTTCGCCACCGCAGGCAGTGACACAAAACGAAACTTTCTGCATGCCATGGGCGTGTCTCACGTTTTGAATTCGCGCACATTGGAATTCGCAGATGAAATCCTTTCCCTGACGGATGGGCAGGGTGTAGATGTTGTATTGAATTCTCTCTCCGGTGAGTTCATTGCAAAATCAGTTTCCGCGCTTGCCAAATCAGGAACATTCATTGAGATCGGTAAACGAGATATCTGGACGGCGGAACAATTCGCAAAGGAAAAGCCGTCTGCTTCGTATCAGGTCATTGACCTGGCAGCGTTGACCGAAGCCGAACCCGCGAAGACATCCCCGATCTTCAAGGAAGTCATGGAGTTGATCCGCTTCGGCGAGTTGAAACGGCTGCCGATTACAGCCTTCACCGCAAGCAATGCACCGGCTGCGTTCCGCCATATGGCACAGGCTATGCAAATCGGCAAGATCGTGATCACAAATCACGGTTATCGTCTTCGCTCAGATGGAACGTATTTGATCACCGGTGGTCTGAACGGACTGGGACTTTTGACTGCACGTCACTTTGCCGAACGCGGCGCGCGTCATCTGGCGCTGGTCGGGAGGTCGGCCCCCTCGTCCACAACGGAAGCCGCCATTCGTGAGTTGGAGGCGAAAGGCGTCCGGGTGCAAGTTGTACAGGCAGATGTATCAAAAGTGGAGGATGTCCGTCATATTTTGAGTACCATCCAACAAGATATGCCAGCGTTGCGCGGTATCGTCCATGCAGCAGGTGTGCTGGACGACGCGAGCATCCTGCGACAGGAATGGAGCAAGTTTGCCCGCGTTTTGGCTCCTAAGGTGGATGGCGCCTGGCATTTACATTCGCTCACAATGAATGAGCCGCTGGATTTCTTCATCCTGTATTCATCCACGGCGGCGCTGCTCGGCTCGCCAGGACAAAGTAATCACTCTGCTGCTAACACATTCATGGACATGCTCGCTCATGACCGTCAGACGCGTGGACTGCCCGCCCTGAGTATTAATTGGGGCATCTGGTCGGTGATTGGTTCTGCGGCAGAGCGCAAAGCCGATGAGTGGATGCACTCACAAGGCGTTGGCACGATCCGCCCGGAAGATGGGCTGGAGATGTTGGATGCGCTGTTCGCGCAAGAAAAAGCACAGATTGCGGTGCTGCCCATCAATTGGTCCACGTACCTTTCACAGTTTAAGGCTCCACCGATGTGGCTTTCGTTACTGGCAGAGGAATCGCGTAGAAAAGGAAAGAGGAGCAGTACAACATCTACACCAACAAAGAAACCCACTGCCAAAGTGGAAACGCAGGAATTCCAACAGAGACTTGCAAATGTGCCACCCAACCAACAACGTCAGTTCCTGTTGGAGCATGTCCATGCGCAGGTGGTCAAAGCCATTGGTCTGGAAGCGGGGCAGGAGATTGATCCGCGTCAGGCATTGAACGAATTGGGACTCGATTCACTAATGGCTGTTGAATTACGGAATATGCTCAGCAACAGTCTCAAGCTGGAACGCAACCTGCCCGCCACGTTGGTTTTCGACTATCCCACCATCAACGCACTGACAGATTATCTGGCACAGGATATATTGAAGCTGGAAACAAAGAAGGAAGAAAAGAAGGTCACACCCGCCGCAAAGACGGACGTATTGAAAGATATCGAGAGCCTTTCCGATGAGGAAGTGGCAAGAATGCTTTCTGACCTCCAATAGCACGGGAAAGAAACCATCTTTATCAAGGAACCTGATGAAAGAATTTCTCGAACGGATCAAAGACCTTCCGCCTCAGCGAGTGATGCTGCTGGCAGCACAATTACAAGCCCGCGTCGATGCACTGGAAGGACAACGCGTCGAACCGATTGCCATTGTTGGGATGAGCTGCCGCTTTCCCGGCGGAGCAAACACACCCGAAGCGTTCTGGGAGTTACTCAAGAACGGTGTGGATGCCATTACCGAGATTCCCAACGAACGATGGAACATTGATGAGTACTACGATCCCGACCCGGAAAAGCCCGGCAAGATGTCCACGCGGTATGGTGGTTTCATTCAGGAGGTAGATCAATTCGATGCGCCGTTCTTTGGCATCGCCCCGCGCGAAGCGAGCGGACTCGATCCGCAACAGCGTTTGCTGCTTGAATTAAGTTGGGAAGCGCTGGAACGCGCCGGTCAATCGCCGGACAAATTGATGGACAGCCAGACAGGCGTCTTCATCGGTGTTTCAGGAAACGATTATCTTCATTTACAAAAAGATACTGGCATCGAAAACATCGATGCGTATTTTGCGTCAGGCAACGCGCACAGCATTGCATCGGGACGGCTTTCCTACACATTGGGATTGCGTGGTCCAAGCTTCCCGATCGATACGGCCTGTTCATCATCACTGGTCGCCACGCATCTAGCAGTGCAGAGTTTGCGTAACGGCGAAACGCGTCTGGCATTGGTCGGTGGCGTCAATCTCATCCTGATGCCTGAAACAACGATCACGCTTTCGAAGGCGCACATGCTTGCACCCGATGGTCGCTGCAAGGCATTCGACTCACGCGCCGATGGGTTTGTCCGCAGTGAAGGTGGAGGCGTGATTGTCCTAAAACGTCTGTCAGATGCAATTGCAGACGGTGATACCATTCTTGCTCTGATCCGCGGCTCCGCTGTCAACCAGGATGGGCGCAGCAACGGTCTCACTGCGCCGAACGGTCCATCGCAAGAGGATGTCATCCGCGCCGCGCTGTCCAACGGGAATATTTCTCCGCAGCAAATCAGTTATGTGGAAGCGCATGGTACAGGAACATCACTGGGCGACCCCATCGAAGTACAGGCGTTATCGGCTGTATTAGGAGAAGGTCGTTCGGAACCGCTCATGATCGGTTCCGTGAAGACCAACATCGGGCATCTCGAATCGGCCGCAGGCATCGCAGGTTTGATCAAAGCCGTGTTGATGCTTCAACACGAACAGATTCCTCCCCATCTTCACTTGCAGAAACCGAATCCACACATCCCATGGAATGAATTACCGGTCACCATCCCCACACAACTGACTCCCTGGCACAATGCAGAAAAGTTTGCCGGTGTCAGTTCATTTGGGTTCAGCGGCACAAATTCACATATCATTCTGTCCGGCGTTGCAGCAGTAGTTGAAAAGAAATCCGAGCTCGAACGACCTCTGCATTTGTTTACCCTCTCGGCTCGCAGCGAACATGCTCTGAAGCAACTGGCATCTCGTTATCTTGAGGCGCTCTCCAGCCAGAATATCGCGGATGTTGCGTTCACCGCAAATACGGGACGTTCCCACTTTAACCACCGTTTTGCCTTATCTGTCAGTTCAACCGAACAACTGCAACAGAAATTATCTGCATTTATCAAAGACGAGACGACGCCTGAACGGACGTATGGAAAAGTCCAGGGGACGCGCCAGCCACGTATTGCCTTCCTCTTTACTGGACAGGGCGCGCAGTATGTTGGCATGGCACGTCAACTCTACAACACCCAGCCAACCTTCCGCGCCACGCTCGATAAATGCGATCAAATCCTGCGTCCGCACCTGAGCCGTCCACTTTTGAGCATGCTCTTTACTGAGAACGACTCAGATACAGCGCTGATCCACGAGACGGCCTATACTCAGCCCGCGCTCTTTTCAGTCGAATACGCATTGGCGACCTTGTGGCAATCGTGGGGCATCCAGCCCTCAATGGTGATGGGACACAGCGTTGGCGAGTATGTTGCGGCTTGCATTGCCGGTGTATTCTCATTGGAAGATGGACTGAAACTTATCGCCGAACGCGCACGCTTGATGCAGTCCCTTCCCGCAGGTGGAGCGATGGCAGCTGTCTTCGCCGATGAAGCGGATATTACCAAAGCCATCCCTTCTCATACCGACAAACTTTCCATCGCCGCGATCAACGGACCGTCCAACATCGTCCTCTCGGGCGACGAAAAGACTTTGACAACTGTGTTGGATTCACTTGCACAGCAGGGAATCAAATCCAAACGTTTGACTGTATCGCACGCATTCCACTCCCCCTTGATGGACTCCATTCTGGGTGACTTTGAAAAGGCCGCCGAATCAGTTCATTTCACCGAACCACAGATCGGCTTGTTATCGAACGTGACCGGTAAACTGGCAGCAATGAACCAGATCGCGAATGCGGAATACTGGCGCGAGCACATCCGTCAGCCGGTACGGTTCGCCGAGACGATCCTTGAGATGAGCAAGCAGTGTGACGTCTTCATCGAGATCGGCCCCAATCCCACCCTCCTCAGCATGGGGCAGCGCTGCCTGCCGGAGAATACTGGCACATGGCTGCCTTCCCTGCGCCAGGGGAAGGATGACTGGCAAATTCTTTTGGAGAGTCTCGCACAACTCTACACTTTGGGCGCAGACATCGATTGGAAAAACTTCGATCAGGACTATGCCCGTCATAAACTTGTTTTGCCCACCTATCCATTCCAACGCGAACGCTATTGGGTGAAAGCAGGCAAGCGCACACAAAAACGTGTGCCTATGCAAGGTGAACATCCGATGTTGGGAACTCGCTTCAATCATGCGGGCATCAAAGAGGCGATCTTTGAGTCGCAGATCAGCGTGGACGATTTCCCGTTCCTGGTCGATCATCGTATTCACGGCAAATTGATCCTGCCTTCCCCAGCCTACATGGAAATGATGCTCGCCGCTGCAAAGAGTCATTTTGGCGAGGGCGATCACATGCTGGGGAATTTCGTCATTCATGAAGCATTGATTCTCCCTGAAGAAGATACCTGCACTGTCCAAACTATCCTTACACCCGAGTCCGATCATGCAGGGGTGCAGGTCTTTTACCAACGCGATTCAAAATGGCAGTTGAGTGCCAGTGCGCATGTGCGCTCTGCTCAGACGCAAAAGGTGCAGATAGATGAACTTTCGAAACTGAAATCGCGAATCCGTGAAGCGATCACCGTCGAAGCGTGTTACGAAGGACTTGCGAATTTAGGATTGGATTTAGGCAAAGCCTTCCAGGGAATTTCGCAAATTTGGCGTGCAGATGGCGAGACCTTATGCCGCATGGAACTTCCCGCACCGCTGTCGGGTGAAGCAAATTATCGTTTCATTCATCCTGCATTTTTCGATTCGTGCTTCCATGCGCTTGGCACTGCGCTTCCAAATGCGGGCACGCAACTCCTGGAAGCGTATCTGCTGTTGGGGTTGGACGAATTACATTTCACACAAAAGCCAGGTGCCACGTTCTGGAATCACATCAAACTGCGCGGCGACCTCGCCAAATTGGGAACGCAGGAAACATTCATCGCAGATATTCATCTTTATTCAGATGATGGGCAGTTGCTCACAGAACTAAATGGGATTTCACTCAAACGTGCCAGCAAAGAAATGCTCTTCCGTTCTCAACCGGACCGAATGCTGGATCTCCTTTATCAGATCGAGTGGCTGCCCCAGCCGCACCCTGCTCAATCGGTCGCCGCAACACAGTTGGTCCCGCCAACCGAAATCGAACAGCGTCTTTCATCGCAAGTGGATGAACTGAGCGCTGCCAATCAGATGCCGCTCTATGATGAGATGCTTCCCCACCTGGACCGCGTAGGCGGCATGTATGTCGCCGATGCACTGGGACGACTGGGGTTCGCCTTTGAGCCTGGCGCAACTATTACAACAAATGAATTGATCCAAAAGCTGGGCATCATTCCCAGACAGGTTTCCCTCTTCTCGCGCCTGCTCGAAATGCTGGCAGAAGATAACGTTCTGCGAAAGACAAATACTGGCTGGGAAGTATTGAAATCACCTGAGATCCATAATCTGGATTCACAGTGGGCTTCGCTCCTGGAGCGGTTTCCGGCGTTCAAAGCAGAATTGACGCTGGTCGCTCGTTGTACCCGCGGCCTGGCAGATGCGTTGGTTGGCAAAGCCGATCCGTTACAACTTCTATTCCCCGGCGGTTCGATGGAGGATGCCGAGAAACTGTACCAAGATGCGCCCGTTGCTCGAACGTACAATTCACTTGTCTCCGAAGCGGTGAAGGCTGCACTTCAAAAGACTGCGCCACAAAACAGAATCCGCGTTCTGGAGATCGGTGCAGGGACAGGCGGCACGACATCCTATATTCTGCCTGCGCTTCCAGTGGAACAAACGCAGTATGTATTCACAGATGTCTCGCCGATGTTCACATCCCGGGCGGCAGAGAAGTTCAGTGCCTATGAGTTTGTAGAATATAAGACGCTGGATATCGGTCATGATCCGATCGCACAGGGGTTTGAGTCCCAAGGTTTCGACCTCATCATTGCCGCGAACGTGCTTCACGCAACGCCTGATCTGAAGCAGACATTGCAGAATGTTAAATTACTTCTCGCTCCCCAGGGCGAATTGATCCTGTACGAAGCGGTTGGAAAGCAGCGCTTCTCTGATTTGACCGTGGGTCTCACTGAAGGCTGGTGGTCATTCACAGACAAGGAACTCCGCCCCGATTACGCGTTGCTCTCGCAGAAGAGGTGGTGCCAATTCCTGGGTGAGATGGGATTTGTCGATGCAGTGTCCATTCCCGGCTTGGAGAGAACCGGAATCTTATCACAACAGGCAGTGATCGTCGGGCGTATGTCGCAGGCCTCAGCGGAAGCAGATTCCCAAATCCCGTGGCTCATTCTCAGTGACAAAGATGGGACTGGCACAAAGCTGACCAACCGCTTGCAGACACATGGTCAACAAAGTGTGCTGATCACTGTAGACGAAACAACCCATTTTGCTGAACTGTTTCACAACAAGTCCTATCGCGGCGTCATCGACCTGCATGCCATGGATAACAAGCTATCAGCAGACGCCACTGCGCAGACATTGATGGAGGATCAACGATCCACAACTGGAATCGCTCTACAGTTGACACAGGCAATGATCAAAAATAATCAGAACAATCTGTGGCTTGTCACGCGTGGTGCGCAAACGGCACGTGGCGATACCACACCTGTGGCTGCGGGACAGGCTGCAATTCTCGGTCTGGGACGTACGGTCTCTCTGGAACATCCGGAGTTACATTGCAAACGTGTTGATCTTCATCCACAACCCGCAGAAAACGAAATTGAAGAATTGACAAATGAGATATTGCATCGCGATGATCGTGAAGAAGAGGTCATCTTCCGCGATATGCGACGGGTACGACGATTGATCCGCGCGGGGATGAAGAGTGTTGATCCGCTTATATTCCGAAGCGATGCAAGTTATTTGATCACAGGTGGTCTGCGTGGACTCGGTTTGCTTGTCGCCGAATGGATGGTCGAGCATGGAGCGAAACACCTTGCTTTGATGGGCAGAAGCGGCGCATCCAGCGAAGCGCAGGCGGTGATCGAACGATTGCAGAAAGCTGGCGTACAAATCCTTGCACAGCAAGGTGATGTTTCGTGCGAGGATGACATCGCAAAGATCCTGGGCGAAGTGCAGCAGACAATGCCACCGTTGCGAGGTGTTATCCACTCAGCTGGCACATTGGACGATGGCATGCTGTTGCAGCAGGATTGGTCGCGTTTTGAGACTGTTATGAAATCCAAGATTAGCGGGACATGGCATTTGCACAACCTGACCCGTCAGATGCCGCTTGACTTTTTCGTTCTGTTTTCCTCCGGCGTAGCATTGCTTGGGTCAGCCGGACAATCCAACCACGCCTCTGCCAATGCCTTCATGGACGGTTTCGCTGCGTATCGACGTTCGCTGGGGTTGCCAGCCACAAGCATCAATTGGGGCGCCTGGGCCGATGTGGGCGCCGCAGCAGACCGCAATCTTGCCGAAGTCCGTAACGTAGCAACCTTTACTCCACAGGAAGGTTTGCAGGCGCTGGAATGGGCAATGCAGCAAAATATTGTACAAGTCGGCGTGCTGCCTGCAGATTGGAACGAAGCCTTGAAGCCTTACTCCTTCGGTGAAGAACCTGCGCTCTTTCGCGAGATCGCCCGCCAGGTCCGTCAGCAGAAGAAGGTTAAGACAGAGACCAAGGCTTCGGAAATATCGCTACGCAAACAACTGGCAGAAACCGTCCCAAACAAGCGCAAGTCGCTGTTGTTGAATCACATTCGTCAAAAAGCGGCAGAGGTATTGAGTATTCGTAATGCAAATAACATCGACATCCACGAGCCATTACAAGCCATAGGATTAGATTCACTTATGGCAGTTGAACTACGCAACCAGCTTGGACAATCCGCGGGCAAGACACTGCCGGCCACGTTGTTGTTTGAATACCCGACGATCACTGCACTGGTGGAGTATTTGTCTACAGAAATATTCAAGCTGGAGGGTGAAACACCTGCAATCGTGGAACAAAAAGAAACACAGACTGCGCTTGATGAACTGTCTGATGATGAACTGGCCGATCTTTTGAAAAACAAACTGGGACGCATCAACCCGGATTGAGGAATAAAATGACTGCGATTACTTCGAGACTGGCAAAAATGGATTCCACCCGCATGGGCATTCTCATGATCTGTGTGGTCGGCTTCCTGTGGGCGCTCATGGAGATCGTCACCGCCTATGCCGCCATGAACTATTCACTGTATCAGGTTGTATGGGTGCGCTACGCCACGCATTTATTGTTCATGCTTGTAGTGTTCACTCCACGATATGGACGAAAGCTGTTCTCAACACAAAAATTGGGAATCCAGTTGGTACGCGCCTTGATGATGCTGGTCATGCCGGTCTCGTTCATTTTGGCGGTAAACTACATGTCGGTTGGAAACATCCTGAGTGTCTTTTGGCTGGCACCGATGATGATCATGGGTCTATCCATGTGGTTATTGAAGGAAAAGGCTCCCTGGTACATTTGGTTGATCACGATCGTGGGACTGGGATGTGTTTTATTCCTCACTCGTCCCAAGGCGCCAATGACAACGCTGGGAATTGTATTGGCACTGGCAATGGGATTAAGCTTTAGCTTGTATGTGGTCATGACACGCTTGTTGCGTGAAGAATCCACGCTGACGAATCTGTTCTACACCGCGGTCGGAGTATTGGTCCCGTTGAGTTTCCGCCTGCCCACATTCTGGAAACCACTTACCCTCCAGGGCGGACTGCTCATGGCAATCGTAGGCTTATTGGGATTTGCCCTGCTCTGGGTGTTGGACAAAGCGACGGAGATAACGTCCACTGCTGTGACGGCGCCATTCCTCTATTCGGAAATGGTTTTTATTGTTGTATTGAGATTGATCAGCAGAATATTCTAGTCTGCCACAAGGACCTTTCATGAGTCAGGACTCTTCAAAGAACGATTATCGCACCCTGCTGCAACAAGCCCTCGTCTCGCTCGATCAGATGGAAGCGAAGGTACGTGCGGCTGAAGATGCGCAGCATGAGCCCATTGCGATCATTGGGATGGGGCTTCGCTTCCCGGGCGACGCAGACAACGCATCCTCCTTCTGGAAGTTACTGCGTGACGGTGTGGACGCCATCATCGAAGTGCCGCCCGATCGCTGGAACGCGGATACGTTCTACGATCCCGACCCGGATGCGCCGGGTAAGATGTACACACGTTGGGGTGGTTTCCTGAAAAATGTCGATCTATTCGATCCGCAGTTTTTTGGCATCTCGCCGCGTGAAGCCATCTCCATGGATCCACAACAGCGGCTCCTTCTGGAGACAACGTGGGAGGCGCTCGAGAACGCGGGACAAGCGTCGGCTAAATTAGCAGGCAGTCATACCGGGGTCTTTGTCGGCATGGTGGGAAGCGACTACGCCAACTTGAAAATGATCTCCGGCGGCATCAATGATGTGGATGCCTACTTTGGCACCGGCATCTCACGAAGCATTGCTGCAGGGCGCATTGCCTACACGTTCGGCTTGCATGGACCGGCAGTTGCAGTGGATACGGCTTGTTCTTCTTCACTGGTGGCTGCACATCAAGCGTGCCAGAGTCTGCGCTTCAAAGAATGTGACATGGCGGTCGCAGGCGGCGTGAACTTGATTCTGGAGCCGTCTGGCTCGATCAGTACATCGCGTTCACGCATGATGTCCTTCGATGGACGCTGCAAGACGTTCGATGCCACCGCCGATGGATATGTGCGTTCGGAAGGCTGCGCAATGATCGTGCTCAAGCGATTGTCAGATGCAGTCAAAGACGGCGACAATATCCTGGCTGTCATTCTGGGCACTGCCGTCAATCAGGATGGGCGCAGCAACGGACTCACCGCGCCGAATGGCAAGGCACAGGAGGCGGTAATCCGCGCCGCATTGACAGATGCAAAAGTAAAGCCTGCCGATATAAGCTATGTGGAAACTCACGGCACTGGCACATCGCTCGGTGATCCCATCGAGGTCCGCGCGTTGGGGGCGGTGTTTGCTGACGGTCATGATTCAAGCAACCCGCTGATGATCGGATCTGTCAAAACGAATGTCGGTCATCTCGAAGCCGCTGCAGGCATTGTAGGGCTGGTCAAAGTCGTTCTGGCTTTGCAGAACAAGGCTATTCCCCCACATCTGAACCTTGACGAACCCAATCCCTACATCCCGTGGATGGAGCTTCCGGTCACTGTTCCCACAACACTGACAGAATGGAAAACAATTGAAGGCAAGCGCCGCATCGCGGGACTCAGTTCTTTTGGGTTCAGCGGCACAAATTCCCATATGATCATCGCAGAAGCACCCGCTCCGAAACTTCAAGAAGCGAGGTTTGAGCGCACCGCGCATTTACTTGCGATCTCTGCAAAAAGCGAAAAAGCACTCAAAGAAATTGCAAAGAAATATGAAACGTATTTCCAGCAAAATCCGAGCACGCTCCTTTCAGATATCACATACAGTGCCAATACGGGGCGTTCCCATTTCCCATATCGCCTGGCGTTGATAGAATCATCGCTGACTCAGGCACAAGACAAAATATCCGCATGGACTCGTGGTGAATCGACAGGCATCTTTGCCGGTTCATCCGAAACCGGCAAACCCGATGTAGTTTTTCTCTTTACCGGGCAGGGAGCCCAATATGTAGGTATGGCTCGCCAGTTGTACGAAACCCAGCCAACCTTCCGCAAAACAATGGATCGATGCGACGAGATCCTGCGTTCACATTTGGAAAAGTCATTACTCTCAGTGATCTATCCTCAAAACAAGGATGACGAGTCACTCATTCACCAGACTGCTTACACACAGCCTGCGCTCTTCGCCATCGAGTATTCGTTGGCGAAACTGTGGCAATCGTGGGGTCTGGAACCATCTGTTGTGATGGGACACAGCGTAGGAGAGTATGTGGCTGCCTGTATCGCAGGAGTCTTCAGCCTGGAAGACGGGTTGAAACTCATCGCGGCACGCGGACACTTGATGCAGTCTCTACCTGCAGGCGGAGTGATGGCCGCTGTGTTTGCCGAGGAATCCCGTGTTAAGGCAGAAATCGCTCCATACCAGAAGGAAGTCTCCATCGCCGCAGTGAACGGTCCCAGCAATGTCGTGATCTCGGGAGCGGCATCCGCTGTCGGCGCAGTGCTGGAAGCGCTGCAAAAGGACGGGGTCAAATTCCAGTCATTGAACGTCTCGCATGCGTTCCATTCCCCGTTGATGGATTCCATTCTGGACGAATTTGAACAAATCGCAAAAGCGATTCAATACCGTTCACCACAGATCGGCGTAATCTCCAACGTCAATGGCAAGCTAATCACGGATGATGGCATTTCCAATGCCGCGTATTGGCGCGCCCATGTTCGTCAGACCGTCCAGTTCACAGAAGGTGTGAAGACCCTGCACAACGAAGGGTATCGCATCGTCCTCGAGATCGGTCCCAACCCTACGTTACTTGGCATGGCACAGCGCTGCGAACCGATCAATGAAAATGCGGTCTGGCTTGCCTCGTTGCGTTCGGGTCGCAGCGATTGGGAGACAATGCTCGAAAGCCTGGCACAGTTGTATGTGAACGGACAAGATATCGATTGGGATTCGTTCGAACGCGACTACAAAGGTCACCGCAGACGATTGGAATTACCCACCTATCCATTCCAGCGCGAACATTACTGGCTTGATTTTGAAGAGACGATCAGCACATCTGAAACAAAAACAGATCATCCACTGTTGGGCTCGCGTCTTTCAACAGCGACGCCAATCTTTCAAAAACAATTCATTGCATCGAGCCCCACATATCTCCATGACCATAGCATTCACAACATCGTTATTCTTCCTGCTGCCGCGTATTTCGAAATTGCAATTGCGGCAGCGAAGCATTCATTGAACAGCAGATCGTTAGCGCTTGAAAATGTTTCCATCCATGAGGCGCTTCCGTTATCGCAGGATTCAACTCGTACCGCGCAGATCGTTCTTGCTACGGATGAAGATGGCGCATCCTTCCAATATTTCAGTCGCGAAGAGGGTTCTGAACAGGATGCATGGAAATTACACGCGAACGGCCGGATCTCGTTCAAGCAAGCGGATTCTACAGCCAAGATTTCTCTCGCTGAATTGAAAACGCGTCTTTCCCAGCCGATGCCTGTGGAGGCGTACTATCTACATCTCGCGGCGGTCGGCGCGGACTACGGTCCCGCGTTCCGCGGCATTGAATCGATCTGGCGCACAGATGGAGAAGCGTTGGGAAAAATCCATTTGCCGGAGTCGGCAAGTGAGGATGTAAGCAAATATTCCATCCACCCTGCCTTATTGGATGCCTGTTTCCAATTGCTGGGTGCTGCCGTGCCCGGCGCAAGCGACATGGAGAATGCTGATAACAATATTATCTATGTTCCTGTTGGCGTTGAAAGCATGCACGTGGAGGGTGTCGTTGGAAGTTCTGCACATTGCCATGTGCAGCTTCGCCCCACGGAGGGAGCGCATGCCAAAACTCTCACTGGCGATTTGACGATATTTGACGAGAGTGGCAGCGTAGTCGCAGTTGTGAATGGACTGTTGCTGCAACAGATCGATCAACAAGCATTGCGCCGCGCAATGCAAGTCAATGTCGATGATTGGCTGTACGAAGTTGACTGGATTCCGCAAGCGAGAGGACAATCGCAGGTCAACTGGCAGGGACAAGGGAATTGGCTTATTTTCGCCGATGAAAGTGAAGTGGGCCAGAATCTGATTGCCCAAATGAAAGAAAAGGGCGAGAACATTCACCTTGTGTATTCAGGCAACCGATTCTCTCAAAAAGAAAATCAGTGGATGATCGATCCGTTACAAACCGATCATTTCAAACAACTGGTCGCTGAAGTCACCAAGCAAGGCGCGCTTCGCGGCGTGATCCACTTGTGGAGTTTGCAAGATGCATTGAACGATCAAAGCGATTTGAACGCGCTGCATTCCATACAAGCCCGAAACTACGCCAGCATGTTGTATCTCGTTCAGGCGCTCGTAGCACAAAAGGATTCTTTGCCGCGTTTATGGCTGGTTACCCAAAATGCACAGCTTGTTGATGAACAATCGAAGGTCAATGCTGCAGGAACTGTGCTTTGGGGCTTGGGCAATGTCATTGCACTGGAGCAACCCAACCTACACTGTGTTCGCGTGGACATCGACTCTTCCCAAAGTACTTCCCTGTTCGACGAGTTCTGGAATCCAGACGGTGAAGATCAAGTTGCTTTGCGCGGCAAGACACGCTATGTTGCGCGGTTGGTACACAGTCATGGCGTATCACACGTCCACAAAGAAAAACAACCTGTCGAATTGGTCATCAAAGAACGTGGTGTATTGGATAACATCACCCTTCAACCGATGTCCCGCCGCAAGCCGGGACCTCATGAAGTGGAGATCGAAGTTCGCGCCACGGGACTCAATTTCCGCGATGTGTTGAACACACTGGGCATGTATCCCGGTGATGCCGGCCCCCTGGGCAGTGAGTGTGCAGGTGTTGTGGCTGCAGCTGGCGAATCGGTCACTGACCTCAAGATTGGTGACGCGGTCATCGCTCTCGCAAATCATAGCTTCAGCAGCTATGTCACAATTCCAGCCACATTGGCTATCCGCAAGCCACCAGCGATGTCATTTGAAGAGGCAGCCACAATCCCCATCGCTTTCCTGACCGCCGATTATGCATTGAATACGCTCGCCAAGATGAAACGCGGCGACCGTGTGTTGATCCATGCAGCGGCGGGTGGCGTGGGAATGGCAGCCGTTCAACTCGCTCAACGTGTAGGAGCGGAAATCTTCGGCACCGCGGGCAGCGAGGAAAAGCGTTCACTGCTTAAATCTCTCGGCGTGAATCACATCATGAATTCACGCTCGCTGGACTTTGCGGATGAGGTTATGTCCATTACAAAGGGTGAAGGGGTGGATATCGTCCTAAATTCACTGGCGGGCGAGTACATTCCAAAAAGTATTTCGGTGCTTAAGGAAACCGGTTGCTTTGTCGAGATCGGCAAGACGGATATCTGGGATGAGCAGCATGCCCGGCAACTCAAGAACAATATTGGATACTTTGTTCTGTATCTCGGTGAAATCCTGGATAAAGACCCTCTGTTGATCCGCAAAATGCTTCTGGATCTTATGGCTGACTTCGAGAAGGGAACGCTCAGACCTCTCCCCCAACACATTTTCCCGCTCGAGAAAGCAGTGGATGCATTCCGCTTTATGGCGCAGGCTAAGCATACGGGTAAGATCGTCATCATGCAGTCGCATACATCCGCTTCGATTTGCGACGATGGAACCTACCTGATCACCGGTGGTTTGGGCGGGCTGGGATTGGTCTCTGCTCAATGGCTGGCAGATAACGGAGCGCGACATCTGGTTTTGGTGGGTCGCAACTTACCAAATGAAGATACACAAAAAGCAATCAACGAATTAATATCTCGCGGAGTCAATGTTCACGTTGCACAGACAGACATTTCACAACGCGATCAGGTTGAGAAACTGCTTCAAAACGTTCATGCAAACATGCCATCTCTTCGCGGCATTATCCATGCCGCAGGCGTACTGGATGACGGTATCCTGCTGGAGCAAAGTTGGTCCCGCTTTGAAACGGTTGCGGCTTCGAAGATCGACGGCGCCTGGAACCTGCATATGCTTACATTGGATTCCCAATTGGATTTCTTCATCCTGTTCTCGGCTGGCGCATCACTGATGGGCTCACCCGGTCAGGGAAATTATGCTGCAGCAAACGCCTTTCTCGATGGATTGTCACACTATCGCCGTTCACACGGATTGCCCGCACTAGCCATCAACTGGAGCGCATGGGCAGAGGTGGGCATGGCGGCAAAGCTCGGCAACCAGGGTCAACGACGCTGGGCGGTGCAAGGCATGGAACTGATCAAGCCTGTGGATGGCATGCTGGCCATGGAACGCCTGCTCGAATGGAACACAGTCCAGGCGGCAGTACTGCCCATTAACTGGAAGAAGGTTAAGGCGGAGAATGAAGCGGAGATCCGTCCCTTGCTGCGATCGCTTGTGAAGAGTGATTCACGCGCAACCGAATCCCAATCCTCCAGCGGACGTGCCTCCTTCCTTGAACAATTGAAGAACTCGCCTGAAGAGGAACAATATAAGCTTCTGCTCGAGCACGTAAAGAACGAAGTTAACAAAGTGTTGGGGTTGGATGCGGCTCATTCTCCCAACCCCAAGCAAGGTTTCACCGACATCGGGTTGGATTCGTTGATGGCGGTTGAATTGAGCAACCGTCTGCAAAAGAGTCTCAACCGGCGTTTGCCAACCACTCTGACGTTTGAATACCCAACCATCGAAGTATTGACGGAGTATCTGGCAAAAGAAGTCCTTGGCATCGCGGTTGCGGACGTTTCAGGAAAAGCCAAACAGAAGCCTGGGAAGAACAAGGAAACGGCTGCCAGCACGGTTGATACCATTCCCGATGACAAACTGGAAGACGAACTTCTCAAAGAACTGAAAGATGCAGGTTACTAAAAAATGAAACCCAAAGGAAAACTCTCTGCAGGCATGAGACACTCATTCCTGCTCTTTTTGGTTGCGCTCTTTCTTTTCAGTGCGTGTTCAAAAAACGCGGGACCCAAAGCAACACCCACTGCAACATCTGCCGGCTTCATGCCAACGGCAACAGCCACCAGCACACCCGCTATTTCTGATGGCATCGCTGTCCTGGGTGACAGCACATCTGATGAATACCGCGCAGATGACGCACGTGGTGGAGACTATGGCGATACTACGTTGAATTGGGTTGAGCAACTGGTAAAAACTCGCGGTTTGAATTTCGGAAAATGGGGAGCGTGGGGTGAACCGCGTCGCACCGGATACGAATATAATTGGGCACGAACGGGAGCGACCATCAATACGATGATCACGACCGGTCAACACACAGGAGTGGCACAGCAGGTCGCCGAAGGGAAAGTCTCATATGTGTTGATCTGGATAGGAAACAACGATTTTCATCTTAAGAATGGACCTTATGAGGAGATCTACAGCGGCAGGATCAGCGATGCCGATCTTCAGAAAAAGGCCGACCAGATGGTACGGGAACTCACCACTGCGATGGATACCATTCTACAGGCAGGTCAGGTAAAAATGGGCATCGTGACGATTGCCGACCAGGGGATCGCGCCGCAGGCAAAGCTCCTTTTCCCTGATGCAGAAAAACGCCAGCGTGTGACGAATGTGATCAACAATTTGAACGCCAGGATCGCCGATGCAGCCAAAAAGCGCGGCGTTCTAGTATTGGACAGTAATGCCGTGGGCACGGCATTGTTCTCCCGGGTTAATATGCTTGGCGAACTGGAAGTGGGCTCACAAAAGATCTCCGTGCTTACAAAGGGAGATGAACCTCATCATCTTCAACTTGCTGATAATATTGGACATGCAGGCACGGTCTTATCGGGTATCATCGCGAATTCAATCTTTATCCAGCCGTTCGACGATGCCTTCGGGTTGAGCATTCCTTTGTTAACTGATGATGAAATCCTAAAAAACGCCGGTCTCGAATAGGGAACGCTTCACTCTACACAAGGACTTTTATTAAATGACGACGCCATCAGAAGAGAACGACAACACAACCGCGTTAAAACGAGCGCTCTTCGCACTCAAGGATATGCGCGCCAAACTGGACGCAGTCGAACGCGCAAAAACAGAACCGATCGCCATTATCGGTATGGGATGTCGTTTCCCTGGTGGGGCCAATGACCCGGAAACCTATTGGGATATTCTCAATGAAGGCAAGGATGTCATCACCGAGGTTCCGGCAGAACGCTGGAATATCGACGATTTCTACGATCCCGACCCGAATGCGCCCGGCAAGATGTATGTACGCAAGTCGGGGTTTGTCGATAATGTGGATAAATTCGAACCGCAGTTCTTTGGCATTTCGCCGCGTGAAGTGGCAAGTATGGACCCACAGCAACGCCTGCTTCTGGAAGTGACCTGGGAGGCATTGGAACGCGCCGGTATCGTCCCGGCAAGTTTGGCTGGCAGCCAAACAGCCGTGTTCATTGGCATGAGCACCAATGATTACAGCGGCTTGCAGATCAAGAGCGGTGACGTCGCTAATTTCGATGCCTATGTGGGAACCGGCACATCGTTCAGCGTAGCTGCCGGACGCATCGCCTATGTTCTGGGTCTGCACGGACCCACTCTCACATTGGATACAGCCTGTTCATCGGCTTTGGTAGCAACACATCTGGCAGTGCAAAGCCTGCGATCTGGGCAAGCCAGCATGGCAATCGCAGGCGGCGTCAGTTTGATCCTCGCGCCAGAGGGTACGGTCTCCATGTCCAAGTCGCATGCTTTGGCTGCCGATGGACACAGCAAGACATTCGATGCCGCAGCAGATGGATATGCGCGTGGTGAAGGCGCTGGCGCCATTATCCTCAAGCGCTTATCTGATGCGCTGGCAGATGGCGACAATATCCTGGCGCTCATCAAAGGCTCGGCAATCAATCACGATGGAAAAAGCAGCGGGCTTACCGTCCCCAATGGTCAGGCGCAGCAGGCGGTCATTCGTTCCGCACTGGAAGACGCGGGTGGTGTCGAGCCGCAGGCTGTCCATTATGTGGAAACACATGGGACCGGTACACAATTAGGCGACCCGATCGAGGTCCGCGCATTGGCGGCTGCGTTGGGGAAAGACCGTCCAAAAGATCATCCGTTGGTACTGGCATCGGTCAAGGCAAATATCGGTCACCTCGAAGCCGCTGCCGGCATGGCAGGCTTGATAAAAGTGATACTTACCTTCCAAAACGAAAAGATCCCGGCGCAGGTGCATTTCAAGGACCCAAACCCGAACATCGAGTGGGATATTTTGCCCGTCAAAGTGGCCGGGCAGAATGAGATCTGGCAAAGAAGCGATGCTCCACGTTTGGCAGGCGTCAATGCATTTGGATTCAGCGGCACAAATGCCCATATTCTGCTGGAAGAGGCGCCCCTTCGCGCAGCCGAAGCGGTGGAGGCGGAACGCCCTCAACAGGTGCTCACCCTCTCCGCCAATGACGAGTACGCATTGAAAGAACTTGCGACTCGATTTACATCCTATTTCGAGACTCATCCAAACACGCGTCTGGAGGATATCACCTTCACTGCCAACAGCAGGCGGACCCACTTCCCCCTTCGTCTTGCAGTTATTGGTAACACAGCGGATGCATTCCATGAGAAATTAAGCAACTACACAACCGGGCAAAACAACAGCGTCATCAGTGGACAAGCTGGGGCCGATCGAAAGATCGCCTTCCTCTTCACCGGGCAAGGCTCGCAATATGTGGAGATGGGACGCCAACTCTACGAAACCGAACCCGTTTTCCGCGCGGCATTAAATCGCTGCGACGAATTGTCGCGTGCTTACCTTGAACGACCATTGTTATCGGTTATCTATCCAGCAGAGGGCGAAGACTCGCCGATCAATGAGACTGCCTATACCCAACCGGCATTGTTCGCCATTGAATATGCACTGGCAGAACTCTGGCACTCTTGGGGTATTGAACCGTCGGCAGTCATGGGCCACAGCGTTGGCGAATATGTTGCCGCGTGCGTGGCAGGCTTATTCAGTCTTGAAGACGGGTTGAAACTCATCGCCGAGCGCGGACGCTTGATGCAGTCGCTTCCCCATAACGGCGCAATGGCAGCCGTGTTTGCCAACAAAGATGTGGTAGCCAGGGCAATTGCGCAATATTCCAATACTGTTTCCATCGCTGCATTCAACGGGCCGGAAAACATCGTCATTTCCGGGCAAGATGGCGCCGTGCAATCCATTCTGGACGCTCTTGCAAAAGACGGAATCAAAGCAAGTCGTTTGACCGTTTCGCATGCCTTCCACTCGCCCCTCATGGACCCGATCCTGGATTCATTCGAGAAGACCGCCGCATCCATCACCTTCTCCAAGCCGACGATCTCCATCGTCTCCAATGTGACCGGAGGCATGATCCCGTTTGAAGAGATCAGCCGCCCCTCCTACTGGCGAACTCATGTTCGACAGTCTGTCCAATTCCACAAGGCGATGGAAACCTTACGCGATCAGGGATATAACGTCTTCCTTGAAGTTGGTCCACAATCGACTCTACTAGGCATGGGACAGCGCTGTATTTCTGGTGAGAAAAATATCTGGCTTCCATCCCTGCGCCAGCGCAAAGATGACTGGACGCAAATGCTGGAAAGTCTCGGCACACTGTATATTCACGGCGCCGAAGTGGATTGGGAATCATTCCATCATGGATATTCGGGGCAACCCATTCCTCTGCCCACCTACCCATTCCAGCGCCAACGCTACTGGTTCAAATTGGGGAAGAAATCTGCCCAGCAGGAACGGCAAATGCTTCATCCGCTGCTGGCCCGCAAGATTCGCACGCCAAAGGTCAAAGGGTTGATTTTCGAAACGGAACTTGGCATTGAATTTCCTGCCTTTCTCAATGACCATCGTATCTATGAGACTGCCATTTTCCCGGGCACCGGCTACATGGAGATGGCTTTTGCCGCCGCACAACAGGCGTTTCCCGGTCAGGTTTGCTCTCTTGCAGATATAGGCATTCGTGAAACGTTGATCCTACCAGAAGAAGGTCAGAAGACAGTCCAGATCTCCGTCTCACCGCTGGATGCTGGAAAAGCGTCATTTGAAATTTTCAGTTTGTATGAAGACGAAGACGCCTGGAAACTTCACGCGACTGGAAATATCATTGTTGGATCACAAGCAGTTGCAAGTACTCCGATTGAAATTGAAAGACTGAAGAACGCCCATCCAAACCAACTGGATGTCGCGAAGTTTTACCAGGATCTGGCCGAACTTGGCATCCAATACGGTTCGGCATTTCAGGGGCTGCGGGAAATTTTCCAGGGCGAAAATGAAGCTTTGGGACATATCGCACTTTCCTCTGAAGATACTGGAGAAAGCCACAAATTCCAGCTTCATCCAGCTTTGCTGGATGCCTGCTTCCAACTGCTCGGCGCAGCGACACCGGCTGCCGCGCGTGAGGAAAGCGACAAAGTCTATGTACCAGTTGGCGCACAGGAGTTGAACGTCTATAAGTCCGGCCAATCACAGGTTTGGGCGCATGTCTCGTTCTCGTCACCGCTCGTGAAAGAGGATGGCTCATTGAAAGAGTCGCTGCAGGGCAACATAAAGCTATATGCGAACGATGGGTCCCTCGTCGCGCAAGTGAACGGTCTGCAGATCATGCAGATCAGCCGCGCGACCATCCTGCCCGCGCAGAAACGAAAGCTCGACGATTGGCTGTATGAACTCAACTGGCAGGCGTCCAACCGCCCGACAGAGAAAAACGGCATCACCAAATGGATCATCTTTGCAGACAACAAAGGCATCGGCGATCAACTTGCGCAAAAGTTATCATCGCAGGGATCATCTGTCACGTTGGTAAAAGCTGGGAATGAGATTCAGCGAGTAGACGGAGTTCATTGGCGACTGAGTCCGACACGCCCGGAAGATTTTCAGCAGTTGTTCGCGGAAATAAAGGACTCATTCAATGGCGAGCGTCCCGGCATTATTCATCTATGGGGTTTGGATAATCCGTTCGATGCAAAAAATCAAAAAACAGATTCACTTCTCCATGAATCCGAAGTGCTTGTTTCTGGCAGCATGCTTTATCTCGTTCAGGCATTGGCAGAAAAATCTGTTTCACCCGAAAAACTGTTCTTCATCACACAAGGCGTTCATTCGATCAAGGATGAGAGTGTTCAAGGAATTGTGCAAGCCAGCGCTTGGGGTTTAGCGCGCACCATTGCGTTGGAATATCCAAACTGGAATTGCACATGCATTGACATTGCATTTGAAAATATCGAGCACTTGACTGCCGAGATACAGGCAAAGGATGACGAAAACCAGATCGCACTGCGCGACAGCGAACGTTATGTAGCGCGACTCGAACGCACACAGGCAGATGCCAAAGGTCTCGTTGTTCCAGATCAACCATTCGAATTGGTCATTCCCACGCCCGGCGTGCTGGAAAATCTCAACCTGCAGATCACGAATCGCAATGCACCAAAGGCTGGTGAAGTGGAGATTCGCGTCAAAGCATCGGGACTCAATTTCCGTGATGTGCTCAACGCGTTGGGAATGTATCCCGGAGCGAAGATTCCCCTTGGCATCGAGTGTGCCGGTGAGATCGTGGCGGTCGGCGAAGGTGTGATGGATCTCAAAGTCGGTGATGAAGTGATTGGCTTGACCACTGCCGCATTCCGTTCATCTGCGACCATTCCGGTGGAACGCGTCTTTGCGAAGCCAAAGAATATCAGCATCAACCAGGCAGCTTCCATCCCGACCATTTTCCTAACAGCCTATTACGGCTTACATCATCTGGCAGGCATGAAAGCTGGCGACCGTGTGTTAATCCATGCAGCGGCGGGTGGCGTGGGACTCGCTGCAGTGCAACTAGCTCAACGCGCCGGTGCAGAAATTTTTGCCACCGCTGGAAGTCACGAAAAACAACAATATCTACGCTCGTTGGGCGTTCAGCACATTTTCAGCTCGCGCAATCTGGACTTTGCCAGCCAGATCATGCAGGTCACGAATGGCAAAGGTGTGAACATCATTTTGAACTCATTGGCCGATGAGTTTATTCCCAAGAGCCTGTCGATTCTTGCCAATGACGGATACTTCCTCGAAATGGGCAAGCGCGATGACTGGGATCAGCCGAAGGTTTCGCAACTCAATTCAACCCTGCATTATCACCGCTACGATCTCGGCACCGAGATGGTCAATGACATGCCCTTCATCGGCGGTATGTTGAAGGAAATTCTTGCCGATTTTGAAAAGGGAATTTTCAGACCGCTACCTGTACGTCCCTTCCCCATGCAGTCAGTGCGTGACGCGTTCCGTTTCATGGCACAGGCCAAACATATTGGCAAGATCGTGGTCACGCAGGATGAATCACCGGTGATCCGCAATGACGGGACCTATCTCGTTACGGGTGGTCTCGGTGGTCTGGGACTCGTCACAGCACGCTGGCTGGTCGAACACGGAGCAAAACATATCGTCCTCACAAATCGCAGCGAACCATCCGATGAGATCTGTAAAACATTGGACGAACTGCGAAGTAGTGGAACGGAGATTGTCACCGCGCAGGGAGATATCGCCCGCATGGAAGAAGTCGGGCATATCCTGCAGATGATCGCTCAAAAGATGCCTGCCCTGCGCGGCATTTTCCATGAAGCAGGTGTGCTGGATGATGGTGTGCTGAATCAACAGACTTGGTCACGCTTTGAAAAAGTCTTATCTCCCAAGGTAACCGGTAGCTGGAATCTCCATTTCATGACTCAAGCCATGGATTTGGATTTCTTTGTACTCTTCTCCAGCGCAGCCGCAGTCCTTGGCTCTGCCGGGCAGGGAAATTATGCCGCTGCCAATTCCTTCATGGATGGGCTGGCTCACTACCGCCGTTCACATGGTTTGACAGCGACAAGCATCAATTGGGGTTCATGGGCCGAAGTGGGTATGGCAGCTGCACTTGCTGCAAACCGTCGAGCTTCGCGCGAAGCGGATTCCATTCATCCGCAAGAAGGCATGGAGCTTCTGGAAAAGCTGTTACGCAGGCAACCTGTACAAACGGTAGTACTGCCAGTCAACTGGAATCGCTTCGCAGGCAAACAGGTCCAGCCATTGCTGCGCCAGATCGTGCGTGTAAAAGAACAATCCAGAAGCGCCGCATCCGCAGAAAAACTGCTCGAACAGATCAAAACACTTTCGCCCAGCGAACAGCAGAATGCCTTCCAGGGGTACGCCAGTCAGTTGGCCATCAGCATCCTGGGGCTCGATTCGGCACATGCTTTGAACACCGACCGGGCGCTCACTGATCTGGGATTGGATTCCCTCATGGCGGTTGAGTTGAAAAACAAGATCGAAAGTGACCTGCACGTAAACATTCCGGTCACTTTCTTCCTGGAAGGAGCCACGGTCGCAGGCTTGTCGAAGGAATTGCAGATTCACGTCAATGGGACAAATGGTGATGACGCAAAAACAGGTTCTGTTGATACACTTGACGCCGAAAAGGCCCGGGAACTGCTCTCCAATCTGGACCAGTTGTCGGAAGATGAAGTAGACTCGCTAATCAATAATCTGCTCCCGAAGAATGAGGATTCATGAGCGGACAACCCGCATCGTCCAACGAACTATCACCACAGGAAAAACGCGCCTTATTGGAAAAACTTCTAAAGGAAAAGGCAGCGAAATCCAATGCCGCCCAGGATGCGGGTCGTTTCACACTCACACCCATTCAAACATTAAGCCGCGATCAAAAGTATTTTGCCCTCTCCACACCACAACAGCGCTTATGGCTGCTGGATCAACTTGACTCCGGGAACCCTGCTTATAATATTTCGCTCCTGCTGCGTTTCATGGGTCCGCTCGACGTGGACGCACTCAAACAGGCTTTGACCACGATCCAGCAACGCCATGAGATCTTAAGGGTCAACTTCACCGCGGTGGATGGTGAGCCTGTTCAGTTCATCGTGCCGGACCGCGTCTTCCCATTCAACATGGTAGACATCACCGACGTGGAGTTCGCCTCTCGCGAAGATCGGGCCGGTCAGCTCGCCGAAGAGGATTCCCAGCGGACGTTTGATCTCGGCAAAGACTCGCTCGCACGTGCCAATTTGTTCCGTCTGGCGGAGAACAATCATTTATTCCAATTCGTGATCCATCATATCGTATTTGATGGATGGTCATTGAGTGTATTCCTGCAGGAATTGACCTTCCTCTATTCAGCCGCTCTGAACAAACAGAACGCGGAACTCCCACCGCTTGAGATCCAATATATCGATTTCGCAGATTGGGAGGCAAAACAATTCAATGAAGAACAAACCCGCGAACATCTTGAGTACTGGAAAAAGCAACTAAACGGCAATCTGCCCGTGCTGGATATGCCGCTCGACAACCCTCGCCCGAACATTCAAAGCTTTCGCGCCGGTAAGGAAACGCTTGATCTTACACCTGCCCTAACCGATTCGCTCAACGCGCTCAGCCGCCAGGAAGGCGTGACCTTGTTCATGACCATGCTGTCGGTGTTCTACATCCTCCTGGCGCGCTATACAGCACAGGAAGATATCATCGTTGGTACACCGATCGCAAGGCGAAGCCGCGCTGAAGTGGAAAAACTGATCGGCGTGTTCATCAACAACCTGGCGCTCCGCACAGATCTTTCCGGTAACATCACCTTCCGCGAACTTCTGAAACGTGTGCGTCGCACATCACTGGATGCCTTCGCTCATCAGGATATCCCCTTTGAACGGCTGCTGAACGAACTGCGCATCGAACGAAACACAAGTCATAGTCCCGTTTTTCAAGTTTTTTTCAACCTGTTGGATGTGCGCAAAGGTGTCAAGCTCGAGATGCCAAATCTGGAGGTGGAAACTCCCTCCCTTCCTGAGATCGGCTCCATTTTCGATATCACGCTCTATGTTCAGAATTGGGGTGAGACCCTAAAACTGAAGCTGGTCTACAATGCCGATCTATTCACCAGTCAGCGAATGTCGGAATTTCTACACCGATACCACCAACTGCTGGAGGAAGTACTCGTCAACCCAAACCAGTCCATTTTCCAGTTGCCGCTCGCCAGCCAGGTAAAACAAAGACAGGCTCAGATCGTCGAGCAGTTTGATCGGTTGTCCAATGGGCACATCGCATTCAAAAAAGAGGATATCCAGCAATCGTTGCCCCTCCGGTTCGAGCAGCAGGTGGAGAAATTCGGTGATCACACCGCCATACAAACTCCCCGCCATCAGTGGACCTATCGACAATTGAATCAGATGTCCAATCATGTGGCACACACGATCCTGGAACGGTGTGATACATCACACGAACGGGTTGCCTTATTGTTCGATCATGATGCACCCATGGTTGCTGGCTTGCTGGGGGTTTTGAAGGCTGGGAAAACATACATTCCACTCGACCCTAATTATCCCCATGAACGTCTGGCTTATATGCTAGGCGATTCGCGGGCAAGTGCCATCGTAACAAACGGACTTCAATTGGATCTGGCCAAAAAACTGACCGGCGACACTTTGCAATTGATCAATATTGATGAATTGCAGTTCGAAGCTGATTCTCCCAACCCTGGGGTTTCCATTGCACCGGACATACTTGCCTATATTCTCTATACATCTGGTTCCACCGGACAGCCCAAAGGCGTGATCCAAAACCATCGCAATGTGTTGCATTTTATGCGGGTGTATACGAACAACCTTCATATTGGCCCAGCGGACAAGTTATCGTTGCTTTCCTCCTACAGTTTCGATGCCGCTGTGATGGATATCTTTGGGGCCTTATTGAATGGTGCGACTCTCTATCCTATTGACGCAAAAAGAGAGGGCCTTGTCGATCTGGCGAGCTATTTGAACAAAAATCAGATCACGATCTATCATTCGACACCTACCGTATATCGATACTTTGTCAGTTCGCTGAATGGAACACACAACACATTCCCATTCATTCGGTTGATCGTCCTGGGCGGTGAGGCGGTCATCAAGCATGATGTTGACTTATATAAAAAGCACTTCGCGCAGCATTGTGTCTTCATCAACGGGCTCGGTCCAACAGAGTCGACGGTCAGTTTGCAGTACTTTATCGACAAAGATACCCAGGTTGCTCAAAACGCAGTATCGGTTGGGTATCCGGTTGATGAAACGGAAGTACTTCTCCTCAACGAAGCGGGTGAAAATGCCATTCTGACCGGTGAAATTGCCATCCAAAGCCCACATATTGCGTTGGGTTACTGGCAGCAACCTGAATTGACACAATCTGCCTTCCGGACGGATTCGAGCCAACCTGCCAAACGTATGTACCGCACCGGCGATCTGGGGCGGCTGCTGCCTGACGGGACCATCGAATTCAGAGGGCGCAAGGATTTTCAGGTGAAGATCCGCGGTCACCGTGTGGAAGTCGGTGAAATTGAGACTCGACTGACTGAGTACCCCAAGGTCAAGGAGTGTGTGGTCAACCCAGTGGAAGATGCAAACGGGGAAAAATTCCTCGTGGCGTATTTTGTCCATAATGGCGACCAGCCTACGGGTGGCGAGATGCGCAGCTTCCTTCAGCAGAAGCTGCCCGATTACATGATTCCAGTCATGTTCATTCCATTGGAAAGGCTACCTCTAACCCCCACTGGCAAGATCGACCGGCGGGCCCTGCCCGCACCGGATCTGGAAAGCCGCGTTCGGGAGAATGCACAGGTTTCTGCCAGCAATGAAACGCAGGAAAAACTGGTGAAGATCTGGGAAGAATTGCTGCATGTGCACCCCATTGGCATCCGGGATAACTTCTTCGAATTAGGCGGGCATTCGTTGATGGCTGTACATATGTTCGCGCAAATCCACCAGGAATTTAATGTAAACCTTCCACTGGCAACGTTGTTCCGTGAAGCCACCATTGAGCATCTTGCAAATGTCATTCAGGATCAGTCGTCGCCCAACACCTGGTCATCTTTGATCGAGATCGAACCGGCGGGCGATCATCCACCGTTCTTCTGTGTGCACGGAATTACCGGGGATATTCTCTGGTTCCGTGACCTGGCGCATTGCCTCGCACCTGATTACCCGTTCTACGGATTACAATCGCGCGGACTAGATGGCATTCAGGACCCGCTGACGACGATTGAAGATATGGCAGCGCACTACATCGAAGAGATCCGCAAACTTCAACCGAACGGACCCTATTACCTGGGCGGCGCCAGTTTTGGAGGCGCAGTCGCACTCGAGATCGCCCAGCAACTGATGGCACAAGGTGAAGAGGTGTCGATGCTGGCCATCTTCGACCATTCACCACCCAACGTTCAAACGCCAGATGAAAATAACAAACTGAAGCGACGTATGATCATCCTTTCAAGGATTGTCAGAAATTTTCCAGCCTGGATAAAGGAGTTCATTCAGCTTGGACCGTCGAAGATGTGGATGCGCATCCGTCGAAAGCTGAGGCTCGCGCAAAAAGTTCGCGGACAGGCGGATATTCCCCGACTGGGACAGTTCGACGCAGAGGATCTGATCGATTTTGCATCCGAGCTATCTCCCAGGCGTCAGCAATTGATCACCTTTAATTTTCAAGCCATCAAGACCTATGTACCAAAGCCGTACTCAGGCAACGTGACCCTCTTCCGCGCCATGAACCGTCCGCTGTTCAATACCCGCGATCCGCAAGCAGGCTGGCAGGTACTCGCGCCGGAGCGCGTGCAGGTTCACGATATTCCAGGTTCACACGAAGGGATGTTCAAGAAACCTCATGTCTACTATCTCGCGGAGAAATTAAGAGAGAGCATGGATCGAACATCCAAGTAAGATATTTTCTTGTAAACAAACCAACGATGAAAAAGAGAGCGGGCCGCACAGCCCGCTCTCTTTTATTTTGCAATAGGAAGTGTAAACGCGAAGGTGCTTCCTTGTCCTTCACCTGGAGATTCCGCCCAGATACGCCCACCGTGGGCTTCGACAAGGGCACGAGCGATGGTAAGCCCAATGCCGCTTCCGCCGCCGCTTTGCCGTGAACGAGACTTGTCGACACGGTAGAAACGATCGAAAATGTGTGAAAGGTGCTCTGGCGGTATCCCGATCCCTGTATCTCGAACTGAGATTTGTAATTCATTCCCGACCTGCTTTGCTACAATGACAACTCCGCCGTCCTCGGGCGTATATTGCAGGGCATTCCCTGTGAGGTTTGTCAGGATTTGAATGACCCGATCTTCATCCGCAAAGATATGTGGAAGATCGGCAGTCAGTTCAGAACTCAGGGAGACGCCTCTGGATTCAGCCTGAGGTCTGAGCCGTTTGATCACCGTTTGGATGAGAGAATGAACATCCAGAGATTTGGTACTCAATGGATTGGCTTGCGCCTCGACACGGCTGAGTTCCTGCAGATCATCCACGAGGCGGTTGAGGCGTTCTGCCTCGGCATGAATTTGTTGATACGTTTCCGGTGTTGCTGGAAGCACGCCATCCATTAAACCTTCCATTGAACCTTTGATGGCGGTCAGTGGCGTGCGTAGTTCATGGCTGACGTCACCGATTAAACGCCGCCGCATGGATTCGACCTGATTGAGCTTCTCTGCCATCTGATTGAACTGCGTTGCCAATTGGGCGAGTTCATCCTCGCCATTTACCTGCACTCGTTCATCGTAACGTCCCGCAGCGATACGTTGTGCAGCAATAGACATGGCCTGCACCGGAGCAATCACACCACGGCTTAACAGTACGCTCAGAATTATGGCAAAAAACATGGCGGCGAGTGCTGCGTAGATCAGGGCTTCATTGAAACTCGCACGGAAATCTGCATAGAGTTGCTGCCCTGGACCCTTGCCGTTTATGCCCATCATCCCATTACCCATACCCATTCCCTGTCCCATGTTCATCATATGGCGGTTGAAGGAGGCGGGCAGGATAAATTGGCTGGCAACGACCAACACAACGACACCAATGACAATAATGGCAAGATACGATAAAAAGAGCTTCGCACCCAAATGTTTGCGTAGATAATCGTTCATAAAGGTTCATCCTCAAAGCGATAGCCCACACCGCGCACAGTGACGATCAGGTCATCGCGTCCCAACTTCTGGCGCACGTGGCCAAGATGCACATCCACAACCCGCATCTCGCCAAAATACTCTCCTCCCCACACTTTTTCAAGGAGTTGCTCGCGGGTCAAGACTCGTCCGCGGTTCTCCGCCAAGGCCTTCAACAGGTCGAATTCGATCGCCGTCAATTCAATGGGGTACTCGTCCACGCTAACCATGCGCGCGCCCGTATCGATGCGAAGATGTTTGAACGATAAAACGCTTCCTTCCAAGCCAGCATTTGTCCCCGATTTCAAGCGGCGAAGCGTTGCCTTGACGCGTGCCACCAACTCACGCGGACTGAACGGTTTGGTTACATAATCATCCGCTCCCACGGACAGACCAATGATCTTATCCGTCTCTTCGGTGCGTGCCGTGAGCATGATGACATATACCTCTGATTCGCGGCGCAAACGCGTGAGCAGCTCGATACCATCCATACCGGGAAGCATCACATCCAGAATGATGATATCGGGTTTGAAAGTACGGGCCGCTTTAAGCCCGGCGTTGCCATCAGCAGCGATGTAGACTTCATAGCCCTCAGGCTTAAGATATGCGCTAACCAGATTCGTGATCGATGGTTCATCGTCGACAATGAGTATTTTGGTCATAGTTTGATTGTACCTGTATTGAAACGCTTAAAATATCCAGTTCGGAAGTCTACAGGCGCGAGTTGAAAAGGGTGTAAAGCAATTATAAAGATTTGGTAAAGATTGATCTGCACCACCATAAATCTCTGTAGTTTCGGCTTGCGGTCTATCTTTCCACTGCGTGGCATTGGTGGCAATATGTGGATGAGTGATCTTTACCCGTCTGTGTATAGCCGCTTCCCATTACTGGTTTGAATGTGAAATATTGCCGGGTTGCCTTTCCATTGCGGCTGCCCGCGGTGTCGCCCTCGGACGTGTTGTGGAAATAACCGTTGAAGGTATAGGGCTATACCGCAATATTTACCTGGCCCGTAATCGTCGCCAACCTCTTGCCCGTGCCCAGGCAAAGTTCTGGAAATACATAAATCTTTCAAAGAGCGAGATCCCAAAGGTTCTCAAATAAATTCCAAATTTGAAAAGAAAATCGCATCGGTCATAAAAAAAGACTCCCTCGGGTTGGGAGTCTACTTGCGCTTTCTGTCGGGGTGCCGAGATTTGAACTCGGGACCTCACGGACCCGAAGTATCTTGGAGTTTTTGACTGTTAAGGGGGGCATGGATGCTGAATTAGGAAACCCATGCACTCTTATTGAAGCCACTACATGGGGTTATATTACCATAATTTCAAACAGTTACCAGTGTTTTTGACAGAGAAATTTGTAACAGATTAATTTGATGTAATCGATAATATCCATCTCCGGCACAGGCGCGGCAAAGCACCATACCTTCATGCAATACTTCCCGCTCGTTGATAATCTCCTCCCCGCATATATCACAATTGACACGCACGCCCGGTCGTGAAACGATCTCTTCCACAGGTGTCTTCAGCATAATTTCTTTCACTGTAAACATCTCTTCATCTGGCATAATCTGGTACGCTTACATCTGTGCGAAATAGTGGCGCGATTCATCAGGGGCATATTTGTATGCCTTCTCACGAACAACCAAAGCGGGAGCGATCCACACGGCGCAACTTGTCTTCGTATCTACAAATGTCGCCGCA
>CAZKSG010000003.1:0-67710 GCA_964555335.1 uncultured Anaerolinea sp. | reverse complement strand
GCTTTCATCGTCGTTGATGAAGACAGATGCTGTAATGTGCATGGCGTTCACAAGTACCAACCCCTCTGAAACGCCGCTTTCATGAATTGATTCTTCGACTTGCCGGGTTATATTCACGAACCCGCGCCGGGATGGGACGTTGAACCATATTTCTTTTCGATAGGATTTCATGACTTTCTCTTCATCAGTTGTGTGAGATTAGCGATGATTTTACCTGACTACAGTATATTCGATTGCTATATTTTCAACGGCACCAAGGCAAAAGCTGTTTAGAACTTGATGTTATTTTGATTGGATATGGCTACTTATAGACGTATTCCAGATATGTACCGCGCGGGCGTGATTTTGATCACAACTTGAGCAGAAATCGCGGTTTGAAAGGGAAATGAACCGGCGGAGCGTAAATACTGTTTGGAGTCCAAGTCTTTCTGAACACAATATGTTACTGAGATTTGTATGTCTCGGTGATTGTAGAGTGTCTATTTTGGTCTGTCAAGCAATATTCGGTTAATATATCGAGGTCGAGATAGTTGTCTACTAGTACCTATTGATCGAACGCAAAAGGATGTGGAGGTAGGTTGTTCACCGGATGCTATGTATTAAATGGTTCGATATTTATTGCCAGGATCTGTTGATTTGTCTTCTTATGCTTGCTACAAAATTGGGAGGTGGACAAAGAGCTAATCGATTTTCCAAGTTCAGTCCGGATGTCTTAACTTTCATGGTTTAGCAGGAGGGCGCTGGCTGCATAGAAGGCGGCGTAATAAGCGCGTGAGGCCGAGACGTCATAAATGAATTAGACAGCAATTCCGTATGGCTTGATTATCATCGAAAGATAATGAGCTTAAGCTGACTCCGTTTAGCCCCCCTACAGTCATGCCGTGAGCGCGGGTTCAATGAAAGATGAGGATTTATCAAACCCGCGGAGCGTAACTGAAAGTGTGCTCAATTCATCACAAAAGCTGGTGTAAAATAACAAAAAAACCGACCTTTTGAGTCAGTTCTTTTGTTTACTCTTGGCGGTCCCGACGGGATTCGAACCCGCGATCTCGGCCTTGACAGGGCCGCATGTTTGGCCGCTACACCACGGGACCAGTTCTTCCAAACAAGCGGGCAGGAGTTTACCATGCGTATGTGTACATGTCAATACGCCCAGTCATGGTAAAGTGCCGGGTCTGTGGGGGTCAGGCCTGAGGGATCATGTACGTATACATAGTCACCTTCACGTGCCCAATTGAAAAGCCAGTGTGAATCTCCTATGGATAGATTGATACAACCATGCGATTGGGGATACCCGAATCGTGTGCGCCAGTAGGCACCGTGCAGGGCACGCGCTTTATCAAAATACATGGTCCATGGCACGTTATCCAAATAATAGAAATCGGTCGGGTTGCTGTTTCGCATCGTTTCGGTCTCTTTTTTCTGATAGATCTGGAACAAACCGGGACGAGTCCAAAACGGTTCCAACCCACTCGCAATAACCGTAGCAAAGACTAGTTGATTGTTATCGTATACAGCCAGAGTCTGTTCTGCCAGATCGACGTCGATCCAGCGTTCGGTTGTGACGCCTTCAGGCGGAGTTTTTACGGGAGTGACCATGGCCATGATACGTGCTTCCACCCATTCATTTGGGCCGATCATGTTCCAGTCCACGCCATCGGCACTTTGCGTGGCATAGACTCGAACAATGTCAACATACGGATATAGGATTCGGTCGGTGAGTGGCGCGTTATATCCGGGAGCCGTTCGTATCGGAATGCTGTCAACATAAAATGGCAACGGCCAGGCAAAGGCGGTTGTAGGCGTCGATTGAAATTCCAAACCCTGGAATCGGGAGTATTCTCCAATCCGTGACCCTTTGCCTGGAATCCAACCGCCAGACTGAAGCATGTAATAGATGCCATGTCCGGTATCGACCCGATCGATATAAGATACATATACGAAGCCGGGCGCGAATGTCTGTCCAGTGGGGACACCATCGGGTCCACTCAGGATGGGCACGTTGTCCTCATCGAGGCGGAAATACAAGTAGGATAGTTGTGTGAGCGCGGAGTCTGGTTTGCGGGCCGGTAGCGGTCGTTGCGGAATGGTCAATCCCAGTTTTGCCATTTCTGTGAGATATTCAGAGGGTCCGATGGCAAGGCAATCGCCAGGCGGCTCAAAATAGACATCGGGTGGGCATACCACGGCTCCGCTCTCGATTTCGTTGCCTGCGTCGGTCCCTTGTGCCTGGGTTGAACTGCCGGGAAGGAGCCCAAGCATGATCGCAAGTAGCAAAGCGTAACTTTGTATTCGGTTCATAATGGGATATTGATTGGGTTCGGAAATTATAGCATGCCTGATTTGCATTTCTGTTGGTTTATTTGCAGGCTGGCTTGACACTTTCAGTCCACTATGCTAAATTATCCGCACTACATTTTAAGCCCACCCGACGACGCATCGTCTGGCATCAACTCCATTAGGAGGGTTGTCTTGTCCAAATCACGTACGCAACAAATGGTAGACCGTTTACGCGAACTGCAGGCTTCTTCACCTGATATTGAAGCGTCTGCAGTTGTCAGTGTTGATGGTCTGAGCATTGCTTCTGCTCTGCCGCAAGGTGTTGAAGAGGATCGTGTATCGGCGATGTCTGCCGCGATGTTGTCCCTTGGTGAACGGATCGCATCAGAGTTGGGTCGTGGTTCACTGGAACAGGTGTATATCAAAGGGGAAAAAGGGTACGTTGTCCTGATGTCGGTAGGCGAAGAGGCCGTTCTTACTGCGTTGGCGCGCGAACAGGCGAAGTTGGGCCTGATCTTTTTAGACATGCGACGCGCTGCCGAAGATCTGGCGAAACTGATCTAAGCGGAGTCACTTATGAGCCCTGTGCAAAAGACCGGTCTGTATTATCCCAATAAATTTGGACTCATCATCATCAAGTCTCTCGAAGAGGTGATGGGCAAGAATGGACTTAATGCCATCCTTAACCTGGGCGGCTTAAATAATTATATTGATAACTATCCTGCCGATAACCTCGATAAAGGTTTTGATTTTGCTGAACTTTCCGGTATCGGTGTTGCTCTCGAAGAAATGTACGGACCTCGCGGCGGACGCGGTTTGGCGCTTCGTGCCGGACGTGCGACTTTCGCGGAAGGTTTGAAGAACTTCGGCGCCCTGGCTGGCGCGGCCGACCTGGCGTTCGTCGTTCTTCCGCTTCAGTCCAAGCTTCGCATCGGGCTGCCTGCATTTGCAAAGATCTTCTCTCAACTGAGCGATCAATACAGCACTGTGGAGGAGAAAGACTCGGAGTTTATCTGGACGATCCACAAGTGCCCGGTTTGTTGGGGGCGCACGAACGCCGATAAACCGGTTTGTTATATTGCGACAGGTTTGCTGCAGGAGGCGCTCAAGTGGGTCTCTGGCGGCAACGAATTCCGTGTAAATGAATCAAAGTGCGTTGCCGTAGGCGATGCGGTTTGTGAGTTTGTGATTCAGAAAGAACCCATCTCATAGTCAGGTTGGGAGCCGTGGCAGACGCTAAATCGAAGATCCTAATCGTCGAAGATGACCTCGACGTAGCTGAGATGCTGAACGCTTATTTCCGCGTTCAAGGCTACGAGGTCTTTACCGTTAACTGGGGCGAAGATGGCGTGCGCGCTGCACAGACCATCCTGCCTGATCTCGTGATTCTCGACATTCGCCTGCCCGATATTGATGGATACGAAGTGGCACGCCGGGTGCGCAGCGATCGTCGTACGAATGAGATTCCCATCATTTTCCTGACCGAAAAACGTGAACGTGTGGATCGTTTGCAAGGCTTCGAAGTCGGTGCAGACGACTACATCACGAAACCCTTTGATGTGCAGGAACTCCGTCTGCGGGTGAGGAATGCGCTCAAACGCGTCAGCCAGGGA
Organism: uncultured Anaerolinea sp.; assembly: GCA_964555335.1. Lineage (GTDB taxonomy): Bacteria > Chloroflexota > Anaerolineae > Anaerolineales > Villigracilaceae > Defluviilinea. Next base: position 63,817 of record CAZKSG010000003.1, on the reverse strand, counting down.
TCATTGACCAACCCGGTCAGCGGGCTCCCTGAGGGCCCGCTCGTGGATGAGCGCCTCTCTGAGGTCATCCACAAGAGCGGCTGGGGGTTGCTGCACATTGCCATCAGCCATCTGGAAGCGTTCCGTGAAGCGTATGGTTTTGTAGCCTCCGATGATGTGCTTCGTGCCATCAGTTTGATGATCCACAATACGATCCGCGAAACGGGCTCCACAGAGGATTTCATTGGTCATATCAGCCCGACCGATTTCGTAGTGGTGGTTTCACCTGCCACGATGCCGCCTTTCCAGGAACGCATTCGCTCCCGGCTTGAGCAATCGCTTGACTACTTCTATCCAATCAAGGATCGTGAAAACGCGTCGAAGAGACCTGACCGTCTTGCCATCCAGATCAATGAAATTCCTTCTGTCTATGGTCGTTATACAAGTGTCGAACAACTAAAGAAGGAATTATTGAGCAAGCATTAATGAATATTGCTGTTGTATTGCCTACCTATAACGAAGCGGAGAACCTGCCAAAACTGGTCTCCGCTTTATTTTCGTTACCGATCGGACTTCGTGTGGTTGTCGTGGATGATAACAGCCCCGATGGGACCGGTGCGATCGCCGAAGAACTGTCGCAGCAGTATCCTGGCAGGGTGGATGTTTTGCATCGCGCCGGGAAACAGGGATTGCGCTCTGCTTATATGGAAGGCTTTCAAAAAGCTTTTGAGTTGGGCGCGGATGCAGTCGTTCAAATGGATGCAGATTTTTCGCATGATCCTGCGGTCCTGACAGAAATGGCACGCCGAATCGATGCTGTAGACCTGGTGATCGGTTCCCGCTATGTGGAAGGTGGTTCTCTTGACGAGCATTGGCCCGTCTGGCGGAAGGCGCTTTCTGCGTTCGGTAATTTCTACGCACGGACAATCCTCCAATCTCCGCTGCATGATATGACCACCGGTTTCCGCATGTGGCGGCGGGAAACGCTGCAGGGTATGCCGCTGGATCGCATTCGCTCCAACGGATATATTTTCCTCGTAGAGATGGCATACGTGGCCTATTTGAAAGGCTTTCGAATCTATGAAACCCCCATCTATTTTGCAGACCGGCGTTGGGGAAAATCGAAGATGTCGTTCAAGATTCAGTTGGAAGCCGCCATGCGCATTTGGGATGTGCGAGCGCACTACCGTGATTTGCGAAAGCAACATGACCGGCAGATGCTGGCCAAAAAATGACTTGCAAGGGACTAGCGATTGCCAGTCCCTTGTTTTTTCTCGGAGAGTGTCCTCCATTCATCAATGCTCAATGTTTCTGCCCGGCGCTGCGGATCGATCCCTGCGCGTATGAGTAAGTCCGCTGCATCTGTAGGGGAGACGGATAACCCGGCTGAAAGTGAGTTTCTGAGCGTTTTTCTTTTTTGAGCGAATCCCGCTTTGATAAGTTTGAAAAATGTATCAAGATACTCAACAGGAATCAACGGCTCGGCATAGATGTCGATGGACAGTACGGACGAATCAACACTTGGCGCCGGGACAAATGCTCCCGCTGGGACGTGCACCACAATACGCGGCTTGCCGTAGACCTGCACACTCAAGGCAAGCAGACTCATATCTCCGGGATCTTCGCAGATGCGTTTAGCAACTTCCTTTTGAATGGTTAATACAATGCGTCGTGGTTTGGATGCACTTTCCAGCAGGTGTCGTATTACAGCCGATGTGATGTAATACGGAATGTTTGCAGCGACAATGTAGTTTGGTGTTGTAACCAGTTCATCAGGCTTTAACTCTAAAATATCGCCGTGAACCAAGCGGACATTGTCGTAGGGTGCGATGACCGACTTCAAAGGTGGGAACAGATGCTGATCCAGTTCGACCGCGACAACTTCTTTTGCGGCAGCGGCCAGATAGCGAGTCAGGCTGCCCAACCCAGGACCGATCTCAAGTACGGTGTCTTCCGGTTGGATCTCTGCAGCTGCAACGATCTTCTCAAGCGCAATGGGATCTTGAAGAAAATTTTGTCCCAGTCCTTTGTGGGGGCGAAGTCCATACTTCTTAAGCAGGAAGGATATGTTGATCGGTGGAATGCTGTTCATGGGCAGAAGGGAATTCCTTCCTTATTTTTATTGAAGTTTACTGGCGCGATGCTTGCTAACGGCCAGGTGCCTTCATCGAATTGTTGGATGTACTGGCGAAGTATATCGAAATCCACATCCCAACTGAATACTTTCTTGTCGAATACGGGGTCCAGGATACGTGTCGATGTAAAAAGCCCCTCTGGAAAACTGGCAAAGACAATATTTCCCGGCTGGATCTGTGCTCCAATGCAGGCAAGCTGACTCAATTGCGCAGGACTTAGGTCTGTTTGCACCGAACCCTGAAATGATTGGATCAATTGTGGAACCCTTTTGAGTACGCCTGGGCTGGTCAATTTGTTGCGCAGTGCGCACAACACGCGATTCTGATTGTCGGCACGGGCGAATGTCCCATCGATGCGAATACGGGCAAGCATCAGTGCTCGTGCACCATCTAAATGGTGATCACCCTGCTCAAAATACAGGCGTGAATTCTGATCATCGCCGCTGCGTCCATCTACCGCTTCGGGCAGATAGATGTCGATGCCGCCAACTGCATTGACAACCTTCTCGAATGTGCGCATGTTGACTGCAATATAGTGATCGATACGTGTGCCGAAGTTCAGCGTCATGGTGCGTGCAAGCAAGCCAGGACCCTGTGCAGGATCGTCAGTATACCCGAAGCCGCGATTTCCATAGAGGTAGGCTTGGTTTAGTTTTTCGTGATTTTGTCCGTCCAGGTTATCGGCAATGTCGGGGATCTCCACCCACAGATCGCGCGGGAATTCGAGTACGGTTACTTTTGGATTTACAAAATTAATGCGCACGAGTCGGATGACATCGGCCAGTCCATAACTGTAATTATTACCGCGGGCGTCTGTGCCGATGGCAAGAATATTCATGACGGTAGGTCCACCGCATAGCCCGGTGCCGGTAAATGGTGTAGGGGAGGATAACGCTGATTCAAGGAGAACAGGCCGCGGCGTGGAAGGAAGCGCCGTTGAGTTCGGGTCGGGAGTCCATGTAGCAGGTAATTGCATGGGAGTGGCTGTTGCGAGTCGAAGCGAAGGTCCCAAAGGCGTTTGCCATGCGCCTGAATACAACCAAACGACCAGTGCGAACAATCCGATGGCGACAACCGAAAGAAATGAAAAGATGATCTTTTGCAGGGTTGTCATGTGTTATTCAAGAACGTAGATCACGTTCGCAGGAACAGGCGTAAGAAAATAGACGGTTACCCACGAACTCCACTGTTGCCAGTCATTGTCGCTGTAGCCAAGGTCGATCCAGGGCTTGCCGGTGCAGCCACCGCACACATCTTCGATCGTGGCAAAGCCATAGCCTGGAATGTAAAGCGGCTGCCCGCCCATTGCCAGATACCAGCTATAGCGCATCGCTACCATGCCTTTTTTCAAACTCTTTCCGCTCGACGTGCCGGTATAGCATTTATCGCTACCCGAGCGACAGGGCGAATACGATGTGGCATACATTTGCACGGCGCGCCAATACTCGATTTTTACGCCATCCACAGTTGCTGTTTTGACATCGATTTTAGTGCCATAGCCCATGATGCGCATTTTCGGCGGACGCACGACGGTTTCATTTTCAGTGATGCGGGAAACTTCCATTCCGTTTTCATAGCGGATGCGGATGCGTTGAACGCTCAACCCAGGTTCGCCAGGTTGGATGATCTGTGTTTGGTCGAGCGGAACTTCTGCCGAAGCCTGAAAATCGCTGGTGAAGGGAATAGGCTTCTGTGCGAGCACAACGGATTCGCTGACACGCACGATTTTGATCTGACCATCAGGTGGCAGCGGCTCTTTCTCAGCCGGAAGGCTGTAATCCAGCCCGAGCAGCGGAATTCCGACTTCGGCCAATGCCTCGCCAATTGTCCGCGCGGACGATTGTATCTGCATCGCTTTACCATCTACACTGACGGTAAGGCTTTGCAACGGTGAAACGGTGATCGTCATACCTTCTGTGACTGGCGCATTCAATCCTGGCTGAATTTTATCCCCTGCGTGTAGCAAAAAAGATGCGCTATTCAAAACATCTCCAACTGTAAGTGCAGAAGATTGAAACTGTTGCTGTCCATTGGGCGTGACAAGAGTGACAGCAACAGCACGGCGGACTTGGAGTGTAATCGGATGGACTAAAATGGGTTGTTCCCCTGAAACTGGCAAGCCATTGACCAGAACCTGGTCATCTGCATTGAGCGCGATCCCTGCCTGCGAAAGCAGTTTTGAGGGTACACGCTCATTCGTTTGCAGCCTGATAACGTTTCCGTTATCCAAAATTGTGACTGTAGACGAGGATGTAGGCTGGCATGCAAAAAGGAAAAAGACGAGCAGCAACGCCATCCCGCGATTCAGTTTCATGAGAGTAATTATAAATCACCCGATCTCATGCACCATCCATACATTTGGTTCAATATAGGTGCCCTCGTCTTTTTCAACATTCATGGTAATGGGATTGAGCGCGCCGGGAATATGATACTCTCCATTCTGTGGGAATTTCATGCCAGTCCATGTTTCCCATTCTGCGCGAGTACCACAGATGATCATTGATTCATGGCAAGGCTTGAGAATTTTCGCTCCTGCTCGTGCATGAACTCTTAACCAGGCATCGAAGGGGAATCCATCGTCAGTGGTCCAGTTAATGTACTCGTCAATGTGGACAAGCGGATACTTACTTTTCTGGTTGGGCCGCACTGGCGCTACCAGCTGCTTGAATCCTTTTAATTGACCAATACTACGCATGGCTTTGACCATCGCACCGCTCAGTCCCTGACTTTGATAGTCAGGATGAATGTTGATCTGGATCGCGGATTGGATATTGGGGGTCACTCCATTTTTGTGATCTTCGATGGCTTTGAGGAAGACCCAATCCCAGCCGCCTTCAGGTAATTGAGAAAGATCACCTTCCCAGTGAAACGGAACGCTGTTACCCATGGCTGCCATACGATTATTATCTGTATCCAACATTGCAAATTGATATTCATTGAAACGGTCAAAAAGTTCATGCCAGTGTTTCTCTGCAATGGGGTCATGGAGCATGAACTCCGGCCAGGAAGCTTCCGCGATGTCACCAGCCAGGCTGCGGTAATTGGGAAGATCGTTCGGGGAAATGATTTTGAAATGGTTGTTCATTGTGTTAATTTTCCTTTGTCATTGTTTCGAACCAGAATCGATTGAATTTTGGTCCATTGATTTTTGTGATTACGCGGATTGACTTTCCAGCACGATCAATGCGTTCGTAGAGCCAACCTTCCTTTTCTTCAAAGAGTAGAGGGAGAGTTTGCAGCTCCACTTCGTCGTTCCATCCCAGGGCGATGGCGCAGGCAAGTGGATCATGAAGAAAGTTGATGATGTCACGTGGTAGTCCATCACAGGTTTCACCAACTCGTTTTTCATTTTGTTCATCTACGGCAAATGCTTCCGCCTGTTGCGCCAGCAATTGACCTATCACACCCGAATTTTGCAGCCCATTCAGGTGGGATCTTTGCAGTGCTGTCTCCACAGTGACTGTAAGCGGTATTAAAGTTGGATCCGAATGATCGAGCACGTATTTTGCCGAGTTCACATCCACCTGGACATTCCAGTCATAGTCATTCCCCCAATTGGGAAATCCGGGACGAATGGGATGGATGTAGCCACCCATCAGGAAGAGCCGGGCATCCATAAGAATGCCGGGATACTTCGTCTCCAATAGGCACAAGTTTGTGAACGGCCCAATAGCGATGACCAGGGCGTTTTGTTCAATGCTGTATTTCAGCAATTCCAGTGCTGTATCCACGTCACCAGGTATGGTCGGAACCAGTCGACTCCAATATCGCTCTTCGTCGGGATAACCCAGCTCAGGATAGCGATAAAATCCCTGGGCCACATCTGCGCCAGCTGCGATTGGGATGTTAGCTCTGTTATCAAGCTCCAGCACATGGCGAACGTATCCGGCTCTGCGCCCATGGGCTTCAGCGACTGTGGTGATGCCTGTAATTTCCACGCCTTCCCAGCGCAGGAGCATGGCAAGCGCGCAAAGGTCATCAATGTCGCCACCGATGTCAGTGTCGAGATGTACTTTGCTCATACTTCTTAGCCTCGATCTTTGATCTCGTAAAACGGATAAAGTCCAGAACTTCCCGGGTTGTGACATCACCACCCTCATGACTGGAAGCAGCGACCGCTTTATCGATCAAGCTTTTCCACGGTTCATCCAATTTAGACCTTGTCCACTGAATAGCTTTGGGTTTGGACACGATGGTCCCATTTTCGAGTGCATGCAGAACACGGCACATGGTGATGACGCCAAAGGCGCGATCTCCACTTTCGTGATCTTGCAGCCAGGTGGGATCATTGAGCATGGGATACCACCATTCATACAAAGTGCCCATGACCGCGTTGCGTATATCATCCGGGCTGACGTAGTCAATCAGTGTTTTAGGATCGGGACCTTCCACGATCACTCCCTGTTCACGAATCACGTGTCGTTGGATGATCCAGTCACTACCACGTTGGTCCACGTAAAACTTTCCTTCGTTGATGGTTGGGCAGGGTACGCCGTTCGGGTCATGCTTGCGGATCAAATCTTGTGGGACGTAGGATCCTTCCAGTTTGCCAGCGCGCTTCAGTCCGCCTGTCCAGGTTTGTCGGTGCATCTCTTCAAGCTGGGCGATCATCCTTTCGGGCAGGTTGTCTTTTGTGACAAACAGAAAGTCAATATCACTGGTTTCCGGGTTGAAGTCTCCGCTGGAGAGGGAGCCGTATAGATACATTCCAACGAATTGATCGCTCAGGATTTCTTTTGCATTTCTTAGCAGCAGGTTCAAAACTTCGTTGACATCTAGATAGGGAGTGGGTTTGATGGTTTCCAATGCATAGAGGATGAAATTCAGCGTTCCGTTGATCTCTTCTGGTGATGCTTCTCGCCCGGAATTTTGCCTGCCTACGATGGCATCTTGGATCACAGAAACCCACTTGGGGTCAAGATTCTGTTTTGTCCATTCAGCGGCGACAGGTTTAGAGACTACATCACCATTTTTATAAGTATAGAGGATGCGGCAAAGCGTCAATACTGTGTAGGATTGATAGCCGCGATAATGGAGCGTTTGTGGCTCATTGAGAAAATGACAAAGCCAGCTATGCAAAATATCTGCGACTGCCCGGCGCAAATCACCTGAGTTGACGGGGTCGATCAAGGTGTTGAGATCAGGTCCGATGATGGGAATACCACACTTGAGCAGAACATAGCGTTGGATAATCCAGTCGCTGTCGTGCTGCATGATGTGCAGATGTTCGTTATTGCCTCTATCCATGTGTGGATGCTTGTTGTTCAGTGGATCATACCGGCGCAGCGCATCTTTTGAAATGTAAGAGACTTCCAGTTGAATTGCCCAAGGAGAGTCAATTTTGATGATATCTTCATGCATCTCGTGGAGAACTTGAAATTGATTTTCAGAGATTTCGTTTTTGGTTACAAAAAGAACGTCGATATCACTGTGTTCATCAAAATCGCCATTGGCAAGGGAGCCGAAGAGATACATGCCTGCGAGTTCATCTTGCAGGATGTTTTTGACACGGATGTATAGAACGCCAAGAATGGAATTGACGTCTGAATAAGGAGTGGGAGATATGGGTGTCATTGGATCGTTTACCACTTTTCGATCTTCCCGTCTCTGACATTCCACACATCGGAAGCAAAGCGTTCGATGAAGTAACGGTCATGGACAACGGCGAGAATTGTCCCCTTGAAATTGGCGAGTGCTTCTTCAAAGCGAGCGCGGGAGGGAATGTCGAGATGGTTGATGGGTTCGTCGAGTAGCAGGAATGTGCATCCCTGTGCAACAAGCAGCCCTAATTGCAGGCGTGCACGTTCGCCAAATGACAGAGCAGACGTAGGACGCAACGCATCATCGCCTTTGAAGAGGAAATAATGCAGGAAGTTGCGCGCTTCGGTCTCGTTGAATGGGGCAGTGCTTTGTACTGATTGCAGCGCGTTGAATTGCGGATTGAGCAATTCCTGTTCCTGAGTCATGTACCCCACTTTGACGGTGACGCCCAGTTTGAGATTGCCAGCAAGTGGATTGAGTTTTCCAGCAATCGTACGGATCAGGGTTGTTTTGCCGCTGCCATTGGGTCCGGTTAGAGCGATGCGCTGCCCGGCGCGAATGTAGAGACTTAAATCCGCGAGTAGCGGTATATCATAGCCAACAGCTAGATTTTCTGTGACGAGTACATCCTTTGACTGGTGGGCTGGTGCACCAAAATCGAGCTTCATTTGCCAGTTCTGTTTTGGCTTTTCGATCTTTTCTTCAGTGAGGATCTTTTCAATGCGAGTTTCGATGTGTTTGGCACGCCCAGCAACGTTCTTGGTGGCGCGGTTGCCGAAGAATCCCTTGGCAAATTTATCGCCGCCGTCAGCCTTGCCCCCCTTCTTCATTTTCGTCAGCCCACGGATGTGCTTGGCTGCTGACCGCAGTTGGGCAAGCTCATCCTGTTGATCCTGGTAGGCTTGGGTCTGCTTTTCGCGTTCGGTCAGTTTTTGCTCGAGATAATCGGCGTAGTTTCCAGGGTAGGATTTGATATGGTGTGTGGCAGGGTCTACTTCGAGGATGGATGTGACCGTGTTATCCAGAAATGCACGGTCATGTGAGACGATCAAAGCTGCGCCCTGGAAGTGTTTTAGCCACTCTTCGAGCCATTCGAGCATTTCGATATCGAGGTGATTGGTCGGTTCGTCAAGCATCAGCAGGTGTGGTTCTTTCATCAATACACGCGCCAACATAAGACGGGTCTTTTGCCCGCCGCTGAGATGTTTGACAAAAGTATCCAACGGGAAGCCTCCCAGCCCAAGCGGACCCAGGATGCTGGAAAGTGGAACGTCGAAAGAAGACAGGTGCGTCAGAGTTGAGTCGTATTGTTTTTGGATGTGCGAATTGCCTGGGTCTGATGCCAATGCTGAAGCCAGCAACGCGATTTCAGACTCGAGCTCTGCCTGCGAAACGGGACTTAGCCCGAGCGTGGTTTGAAGCGTTTGTCCGGGTTCGAGTTCCATTCCCTGGGCGAGATAGCCGATCCGCAGATTGGGGCGCGTTGAAACGACAGCCCCCGAATCAGGCTGTTCCATGCCAGCGAGGATGCGCATCAGCGTAGTCTTACCGCAGCCGTTCGGACCGATGAGCCCGACGCGCTCGGTGTTACTGATACTAAATGAGATGTCTTGTAATATCGGCTGGATGCCGTAGGTTTTGTAAACGTGATGAACAGTAAGCATAAGTATCCTGTATTGGATCCCCTACATGGGGAGTTAAAACAAAAACCGAGGGCAAACCCTCGGCTGTTAAACGCCAGAAAAAAACTGACGCGAATCAATCAGCAGGTAAGTGCCCTAAAAATGCGTTTGGTTACAGGATCTCTGTCATTCGTTCAACTCCTACTAATCTCGGACGGGCAGATTATATCATTGGTTGCTCAGTTGTAAATAATATCCACCACTTGGTGTAGAAGCGAGTAACGGGCGGATCTGTGCAAGCAGTTCAGGCGGAATATTTCTTACTGATGCCTGGTGAGATTCCATACTGTCCCACACTTCGATCATGGCGAACTTTGTTGGATTATCCTGGCTTTGATACAACTGCACAGACTCGCATCCTGGCGACGACTTGATGATCGGCATGATGGAGAGAAGAAAGCTGTGCATCTCATTTATAGATTTAGAATGAGACTGAAATTCACCAATGCGATGGATGCTCATTTGTTATCCTCACGTGTATCCTATATGCTTCCATGGAGTGACGGGAAGTGTATAACAAAATATAAATAATGGGAAGCAGTAATTCTCATTTTCCTTTAAACGATGGTATTACAATATATGGCAAAAACGAGGAGAGAATTCATGAAAAGAATTGTGCTGATATGGGTATTGGTACTAAGCCTGACTTTGTCTGCCTGTAGTGGTTCGGATTCCCCATCCACTGATCTCAAGGTAACTCTGACTGATTTTATGTTCAGTCCGAACCAATTCACGGTCCCGGCAGGACAGGAAATCACACTGGAGATCAATAACTCCGGTGCAGTGGTCCATAACTTCGTTATTATGAAGCTCGGTCAAACGGCTGGCACCGAATTTACCAAAGAAGACGATGTAAATGTATATTGGAAGACCGAACTGGCTGCAGGCGGCTCAACAACAGAAACGTTCACTGCGCCCACAGAGCCAGGAGAATATGAAGTAGTGTGCAGTACCCCCGGTCATCTTCAGGCAGGGATGGTGTCCAAATTGATCGTCGTTGCTGAGAAATAAGATACGGATTGTGATACGGTAACTGGCATACAACACCATGGAAAAAATGCTCATCACCAGCCTTGCGAATCCACATGTCAAGCAGGTACGTTCGTTGCGGCAAAAAAAAGCTCGCGTTGAAACGGGGCTATTCCTCGTGGAAGGGATCCATCATGTCGGAGAGGTGATTGCAGCCGGTTGGGAAGTGGACTCGGTGCTCTATGCGCCAGATTTGCTCGCCAGTGAGTTCGCACGAGATTTGGTTAACCGCATCTTGCCAAAGCCTCAGCCTGTCTCTGCACAAGTGATGGAGTCTTTGGCTGACAAGGAGAATCCACAGGGCATCATCGCAACCGTAAAGCAGCGGACGACAAAGCTCTCTGACCTCAAATCATCCTGGCAGATAAAAAAACACTTGCGCTGTGCTGCACTTGTTTCACCGCAAGACCCGGGCAATGTAGGGACAATTCTGCGCACGCTGGATGCGGTTGCCGCCGATGCGTTGTTCCTGCTCGATGGCGGCGTGGAACTGTTTCATCCCACTTTGGTCCGTTCGAGCATGGGGACGCTATTTTGGAAGCCAATCATCCAGGCTTCCTTCCATGAATTTGCAGGTTGGGCACGCACAGGAGGATATCAACTGATCGGCACATCTGCTCATGGCGATGTGGAATATCAGACCTTTGTTCCCGATTCGCCCTGGGTGCTGGTGCTGGGTAACGAACAAAAGGGACTTTCGTCTGAACAAACCAAAGCCTGCGATGTGACCGTTTCTCTGCCGATGAAGGGGCGGGTCAGTTCACTAAACCTTGCTGTCGCTGCAGGTGTGTTGTTGTATCAATTTACGCAGATGAGCCAATGAAGGGGTATTCCTTGAAAGAGACTTGAGCGTCTTAAAATTAAAGAGCCTCCCTGTATAAGAAGGCCCTTTTCATGGATTCAATTATCGACTTGGAGACTCACAAGAACTATCGAAGCAGGATGCTAAAACTCGTCTTCCTCTTCATCCCAAAGCTCGTCATCTTCTTCTTCCGCATCGTCCTCTTCCCACTCTTCGCTCTCCTCCTCCTCCCAATCATCTGCAGCGGCGGCTTCGTCGCTGGGTGAGTAGGTTGCGCATCCGGTGTCAGGATCGATCTCCACCGCGGCGGCACTGCAATAACCTTCGTCCAGGAACACACAATCCATGTAATGACATTTAATACGGGGCATTCAAATCCTCCTGCGGTTAGGGTTGTCTGATCAGACGTACGACTGAAATAATGAAAATGATGGTCATCACAGCCTGTGATGTGAGACAGAACGGACAATATGCTTTGATGAGGGCGACTTCCACATAGATCAAGTACAGCGTGAAGAGAAAGCCCATCAATGAAATTCCAAAGAATGCCATCATACCGTTCTGCTGGAGGAAGCTGAAACGTCCCTCCAGTAAGAGCAGGGCAAGGATGGCGGCGTATCCCACCACACCGAGCACGGCCACTGGAATCCCATTGATCTCCGAATAGCGGCTGCCGTTAACTTCTGAACACCCACTCGAACCGATGCACATCGAGTCGTTGTTGGTCACTTTATAAATGGTCATGTAAATGGAAACCAACAGCCCCAGGATGGTCAGTGCGATGGTGATCTGTCGAAGACGATTATTCATTATTCCTCAGAGTAGCCAGGCATTGACTTCCTGACCAGCAGGCACGCATTTTACACCAGCGGGAATAATAAGTAAAGCGTTTGCCTGTACTAGTGAGTGAAGATTACCCGACCCCTGGTGTCCGGTGAGACGGGCAACCAGGGAACCATTTTCCTCGTGGACTTCGCCGCGCAGATAGCTTTCACGACCATCGGAATCAATCTGTTCGACGCTTCTCGCCCGAACCGTAGGCCGGACCCCGTTTACTAAACCGCTCAGCCGCTGGATGGTGGGACGCACGAACACTTCAAACCCCACAAACGCCGAGACGGGGTTACCCGGCAAGCCAATGAACGGGATTTCGCGATAGTTTCCAAAAGCGACGGGTTTCCCAGGGCGCATATTGACGCGCCAGAAGTCCATACTGCCATTCGATTCGATGACTTCTTTTACAAAATCGAACGCACCCACGCTGACCCCGGCGGAGGAAAGGATCAAGTCCACCTTCTGCTCGACCGCTTTTTCAAAAAGCGCCTTGACCGATTCAAAATTGTCTTTTGCCACACCCAGGCGAATTACCTGAGCCCCCGTGTTTTCGATCAATGCTGCGATGGTATAGGAATTCGAATCACGGATCTTGCCTTTTTCCAGTGGAGCATCGACGTCGATCAATTCATCGCCCGAAGAGAGCAGCGCAATGCGCGGCCGTCGATAAGCAGTGACCTTCGAAATTCCCAGCATGGCCAGCAATCCCAGATCCTGTGGTTTGAGCTGCCTGCCTTTGGATAAAACCACTTCACCGGCAATGATATCCATGCCGCGCGAGCGAACGTTGCTGCCCGGTTTGATTTTTTGGAAGATCTGCACTTCTTCAGGTGCTGTTGTTCCAGCTGAGCGATCGTGGAAGTTTGTATCCTCCACGGGTACAACCGAATCGGCGCCCTGGGGCATGTGAGCGCCAGTCATGATGCGTGCAGCTTCACCCGGTGCGAGGGAAATGGTCGGGTGAGAGCCAGCTGGGATGTCGGCCACCACGCGCAGGTTTCGCGGCGAAGCGGGGGCAGCGTCGCTCACATCTGCAGCCCGAACGGCGAATCCATCCATGGATGAGTTGTCGAAAAGGGGAAGATCATCCGCGGCGCGTATTTCTTCTGCAAGCACGCGGTTCGAAGCAGCCGTGAGATGCACGGTTTCAGTGTTGACAGGCTGAAATTGGGAAAGGATGCGCTCGCGCGCTTCATCCACACTGAGCAAAGTCATAAGTCTAAAGCGGCGAGATTATACTTTGTTATGAACGATTTGGGGTTGGCAAAAAGTTGCAGTTGGAATCGTATTTACCCGGGCTTTGTGCGCTGAGCCTCCAGAACATTCGGGAGACTCTCGATGCGGGTGAGTACGCGGCTGAGTTGGGCAATGTCGCGCACTTCAACGACGAGTTTGAGATCTGCCAGGCTGCGGCTGATGTTCACTGAAACATCGGCGATATTCACACCTTCATTTTGCAGAAGCGTTGAAATATCTCCCATGAGTCCCTGGCGATCATACGCCTTGACGGTGACTGGCACGGGGAAGGTATGTTCCACCTGTCCCCAGCCTACTTGCAGGAAGCGTTCCTTGTCCTTGCGATGTAAAACGTTCGGACAATCCTGACGATGGATCGTTGCACCGCGTCCACGTGTGATGTAGCCCACAATCTGATCACCAGGCATTGGGTTGCAGCACTTTGCCATGGTCGATAACAACCCTTTCAATCCTACGACTTCAACAGCATCCGTTGAAGTCTTTGCTTCCTGCTGCGATGTGATCTCCAGGATGTCGGCTGTCTCTTCAGTTTCCGCCATCTGGCGAATGACCTTGTTGACTGATAGGTCACCGGTGCCAATTGCAATAAACATTTCATCCGGCGTCTTGAAGGCCAGTTCACGCGCCATCTTTTCAAAGTTAATGCCGGGGATTCCGAGTCGCTGCAATTCGCGTTCGAGTGTGGCACGTCCTTGAGCGAGGTTCTGTTCGTCTTCCTGTTTCTTGAACCAGGCTTTGATCTTCGAACGGGCGCGCTGGGTTTTGACGAGTCCCAGGTTCGAATTCAACCAATCGCGGCTGGGACCTCCACGCTTCGCGGTCAGGATCTCGACCTGGTCGCCAGTCTTTAGCTCCTGATACAACGGGACAAGTTTTCCGTTAACCCGCGCTCCGCGACAGCGATGCCCAATATCGGTGTGAACGTGGTAGGCGAAGTCAATTGGCGTGGACCCTGCCGACAGGTCAATGATGTCGCCTCGCGGGGTGAAGACGTAGACACGGTCCTGGAATACGTCGGTCTTCATGCCTTCGACGAATTCCTGCGCATCGTTCACATCTGTGCGCCATTCCATCATGTTGCGCAGCCAGTTGATGCGCTGCTCGTAAGACTTGTCGCGGTGTGCGCCTTCCTTGTATCGCCAGTGTGCGGCAATGCCATACTCCGCGTTCTGGTGCATCTCTGACGTGCGGATTTGCACTTCCAGCGGACGTTTGTCGTCATAGATCACGGCCGTGTGCAGTGATTGGTAGAAGTTATCCTTGGGTGCGGCGATGTAATCGTCGAACTCACCAGGGATCGGACGCCAGTGTGTGTGGATGACTCCCAGTGCAGCATAGCAGGAGGGGATATCCTGAACGATCAGACGTACCGCTCGTACGTCACGGACCAGATCGAACGGTTTGCCTTTCTGGGTCATTTTCTTATAAATGGAGTAAATATGTTTGGGCCGCCCACTGATCTCCACCTTGATGTTGTTGCTGGCCAACAAATTGCTCAGATTTTCCTTAATGGTCTCGATCTGCGCTTCACGATCTGGGCGACGTTCCTGGAGTTGCTCGGCAATCTCTTTGTATTTGTCTGGGTTGACGTGGCGGAAGCCGAGGTCTTCCAATTCCCATTTGATCTGCCAGATGCCGAGACGATTCGCCAGAGGGGCGAAGATATCGAGCGTCTCTTTGGCGATGCGCTTGCGTTTGTGCTCGGGCATGAAGCCGAGAGTGCGCATGTTGTGGAGACGGTCTGCAAGTTTGATTAACACTACGCGGACGTCATCTCCCATGGCGAGAAAGGTTTTGCGCAGCGTCTCGGAGACAAGGTCCTGCTTTCGACCCAGCGGAGTACTTCCGTTACTATTTCCGTTATTCAATACATCTGCAGATTCGTTTCCATTGTTTTCGGCATGTTGATCGTCACGGGAGACACGCGGCAGGTTGGTGAGTTTGGTAACGCCATCGACAAGGACGGCAATGGTATCGCCAAAATCACGGCGGATGTCATTAAGTGTAATGGTGGTATCTTCCACGGTGTCGTGGAGCAACCCTGCGGCGACAACCTCCGGCGGTACACGCAGGTCTGCAAGGATACTGGCAACTGCCAGACAATGATTGATATAGGGTTCCCCAGAATGTCGTTTTTGTTCGCTGTGTGCTTCTTCAGCCACCCGATACGCGCGTTGAATCAATTCCCGGTCTGCCAGAGTGTAATTCTCAGGAAGTTGTTCCATGAGCCTTTCCAGCGGAATGGCATTCTTTGTCGATTTCATCCGATTATTTTACTACGGGCGAAGCGGGTATGGAAACGCCTGTAAACCTGGCAGGCGTTTGTAACCATCTGAAATCCTTCCAGTGCGGCGAGGTAAAATTGTGCAATCCTACAAGTGTGGAGATGCAATATGCCGATTGTCAATAACGTGACCCGTTTTCTCGATTCCCGAAAGGTCAAATATCAGGTATTCGAGACGCCTGCTGAAAAGCTGGGAGCCCTTGAAACAGCCAGGCTTCTTAATATTGACCCTGAGCTCGTTTTCAAGACTATTGTCGTGAACCGGGAGAAGCCCAGGAAGCCCCTGCTTGCAATTGTGCCAGGTTCGCAGGATGTGGATTTGAAACTGTTGGCTGCGGTGTTCGGAGAGAAAAAGGTGCATCTGCCAACCGAGCGTGAAGCTGAACAATTGACTGGTTTACAGGCTGGGGGTATTTCTCCGTTGGCAGTGATTAACAAAGGCTTTCAGGTTGTGCTGGACGCGTCTGCACAAAGCCATGCAGAGATCCACATCTCAGGTGGTCAGCGGGGACTTAATATCCGCTTGCCGGTATCTGATTTAATCAAACTGACGAACGCCCGCGTGGCTTCGATCTGTCACGAATCGAATTCCCCGACAAGCTCCCCATTGACGTAGATTGAATAATGCCCGCTGGGGAAGGTTCCCAGGGCCACATTTTCCTCAAAGGGTTTGGTTACCTGTATGCACATGAGATCCGGGTCGACCATGGAGTAGATTCCCACGTTAATATCGTTATCTTCGGTAGGTTGACCAAACTCGACTCGAAGCTGGTTACAAGGGGTAGGCAGTTCGCCCTTGAGGCTGAGCGAGATCTGAGGTGGGTAGCTCTCGCGAATCATCAGACTTGCTTCTTGAATAAATACATTCCCTCGGGTTAGTTTTACATCACCCGGTTTGGGGGCAAATGGGTTTTCAATGGGCTCGTTTGGGGACATTGTTTCTTCCGGCAGGTTGGTTACAGTTGTTTCGGAGGGAATCGTGCTCACTGTATTAGCTACAGGTGTTCCTGTTGCGATGGCAGGAACGCAGGCTGTAAGCAGGAGTAAGACAAATAGCAGGACTTTTCCATATTTCATTCCGGCATCTCCTATATTATTAATGTGACGTTACACTGATTTCTTTTGTTCCTCTTTAAAACAAGAGAGATGGACAAATCGTCCATCTCTCGAAAAGGCTCGTAATTGAATACTTCTGTTAAGGACCTACAAATCGGATCATGCTCTCTGTGATTTCGAACGTCCATTTATCAGAATTGTTGATGCAGCTTGTTCCGCTCGCCACGTTAAAGCTTTTCTTGGGACTGGTGCTCCACGCCCAAAGGTTGTAACACCCCAGTACAAGATCGCTGATCACAACATCTCCGTTCTTGCCAAGCTCATACCCTCTATACCCACACTCACCATGGCTGGCGGTTTCGTTCAGGTAAAGAGAGACTGTAACAGGATATTTCGTTGTGTTAACGATTCGGATCTTGGTGGGCTTTCCATTAGGGTTGGCTGCTAATACCCTATTGGAGCATGGATCAACATTTGGATCTGTGGTTGGAGGTGCAATGGTTGGGCTCGCCGCGAGTGTTGGAGGTACGGCAGGTGTATCTGTAGGGACAGGTGTATTCGTAGGCGTTTCAGTTGGCGGGAAGGGCGTGTTCGTGGGAATGGCTGCCTGAGTCTGCGCGACCATGGTGAATGCAGACGAGACCGCCGTGGATTGCACATCTGCCGCGCTCATGGTTGGGGCGGGTTCGGCCCCACAGGCGCTTAGAAGTGTGCCTACAATAATGATATTAAGAATGGATTTGAAAAGTTTCATGAATTGAATTCTCCTGCGTTAGCATTTTGGATAGCAACTACCTTGCGCTATGATGGAATCATTCCGAACGATGATGGCCCAATTGCCTTCCTTGATATAGAAACCACCAAACACTTTGAAGCTCTTTTTGCCATCCACGAATGCGGCAGCGCTATAGGAACCAACAGGTCCATGGGATTGATCCGCCAGATAGCCACATTCGCCAAGCTCGGTTTGCACCCAAAGAGACAACGTGATCTTTCCCTGTGGTTTGGTTTCATTTGTGATCGTGAAATTCGCTGTGGGAACCTGCCACGATGATAGAGTTTTTTGACAGTTCTCGAAGGATGTTGCGGCATTGGATGTCGCGGTAGGTAGCGGTGCCAGAGTTGGAATACTGGTGGGTGTGATGAGGAGGGCATCCAAAGTGGGTGAAGGAATGGATGTTAAGGTGGGAAGAGCAGTGGGGCTTTCTGTCTCTGTAGGCGGAACCGTAGTATTTGTTGGGACGGCTGCCTGTGTTTCGGCAACCATGGTAAAGGCGGCGGCTTCTGCAGTATGTTGCACATCAAGCGGGCTCATCGTTGGGGTGGCCTGAGGCGCACAGGCAGCCAGAATCAAGATGAGGACGACTGCCATAATGACTATTTTATTTTTCATACGTAAAGAGATCCTTAATTGTTTTATTTAACGACTACTCGATCTTTGTAAAGAGTGATCGTAAGTTCCTCATCCTTATGAAGACGGAATTCACCCACCATTTTGTTCCCTCCCACCCAGGCGACGTACAGATAGTATCCAAGCGGAGCCTTGACCTTGATATGCCCATAGACAGGATATTCCATAATAGTCATACTATCGAGTAAGGTTGTGACTTGCAACGAGATATAGGCTTGTCTCTTGGATCGGTTAACGAGATGGATCTGGCTGAAAGGGACCTCAGGTGGCAGGGTTCCATAGGTCAACACATGGGGAGTAGTGGTAGGCGTCCCGCTCCCAGCCACGGCAAGTGTGGACGTTTCTACGGCTGTAAAATCTGTCGCTGTGGCAAGCGTGGTTGTCAGATTGGGAATTGGAGATGCTGTAGTTGTTTCCGTTTCACTGGGGCGAGGAGAGGCTGTCGGCGGGATGGATGTTGCGGTTACGGAGATGGGTGTGTCTGTGAGAAGAACCGTGGCTGTTTCGGTCGGATTACTCTGAATACCGGGCTGTGTCACTCCAGCTGCAGCAGCTGTGGGCTGCGAAATCGAAACGGGGATCAGGTTTGTAGGCAGCACACATGCGCCAATAACGAGCAGTACCGCAACGACAAAAACCATCCTTTTCATAATGCCTTCCTTGGGGCTACCCTATACCCTTTATAAAAGGGTAAATGAGACGCGCGGAGCTACGACTGGCTGACAACCTCCATGAACTGGGTCACTACATCGCGTAGCATGCGTTCGGGCAAAGCCCCCACCTGCCGATGGACGATCTTTCCATTTGCCACAAAGAGCATGGTCGGAATGCCCTGAATTCCGTATTTCATCATCCATTCGGGGTTTTCGTCCGTATTGACTTTAGCAACGATAATCTTGCCCTCATATTCCTTGGCGAGTTTATCGAGGATCGGTGCAACCATTTTGCATGGATTGCACCAGGGCGCCCAAAAATCAACGATCACAGGGATCGGCGATTGTAAAACTGTCTGTTCGAAGGCCGCATCGGTGACGTGGATGGGTTCATTGGTCATATTTTCTACCTTTTTACCTTTACTTTCAAAAATCAGGCAATCTTTTTGCCGACAACGAAAAACGAGTATAACACATAAAGCCACATGATATAATCGCCCGTCATGGCTGACCTTTTTTCAAAATGGCGTAGTGGGCTTGCTAAAACCAGCAAGGCAACATTTGGACGTATCGCCACATTGTTTGGCGCGACCGATATTACCCAGGAGACATGGGATGACCTGGAAGCCCTTCTGGTCCAGGCAGACTTGGGGATCGGGACAACAGGTGAGATCCTGGATTCCATGCAGCGCATCGTACGGGACCGAGGCCTGACCCGCTCCGAGGAGCTGTCGCAGGCACTCCACGATGAACTCCGTTTAAGGTTGGATGCATCATCTGTTCCAGGTTGGACGAATAAGCCGGCTGTGATCATGATGGTGGGGGTGAATGGCTCTGGCAAAACAACGACCATCGCCAAGCTGGGTCAGCGTTTTCGATCTGAAGGCAAATCGTTGCTGTTCGGTGCGGCAGATACTTTTCGAGCTGCGGCGGTGGACCAGCTTCAAGTGTGGGGCGAGCGTCTTGAAATCGACGTGATTTCGGGCGCACCCGAATCTGACCCCGGCGCAGTGGCTTTCAACGCCGTACAATCGGGTGTTGCCCGTAATGTTGATTTGATCATGGTAGACACCGCGGGACGATTGCACACCCGCTTCAATTTAATGGAAGAGCTAAAGAAGGTTCATCGCGTGATCGGCAAGGCACTTCCGGGAGCCCCACATGCCGTCTGGCTGGTGCTCGATGCCACAACCGGGCAGAATGCACTGCAACAGGCCAAGGCTTTTAAAGAAGCGGTGGGTGTGACAGGGGTTATCCTGTCCAAGCTGGATTCGTCGGCACGGGGTGGCATGGCATTTGCGATCCAGCATGAATTGAAGTTACCTATTCTATTTGTAGGGTTGGGCGAAAAGCCTGAAGATTTGGTCTCCTTTGACCCAGATTCATTTGTTCGTGGAATTTTACAAAGTGCCGCATAAGCGGATTGTGGAGGAATGATGCAAGACCTTGTGAATCGTTTGAAACCTGTTCAGGAACGAATTGACCAGTTACTGGTGCGTCTTTGACTTCGCGTCTAAAGAAAATTCTTTAACCCAACTCGAAAAAGAGATCGAAGCGCCTGATTTCTGGGGCAATGCCTCTCAAGCCCAGCAGGTGATGAAACAATATAACAATACCAAAGCCGAGGTGGAATCCTGGCGTGTTTTTTCGCGTCGGGTCCACGACGCAGTGGAACTTGCCCAGTTGGATGATGAAAGCCTGCGCTCTGATCTGGAAGCAGAAATCTCCTCCATTGAAACCGAATTGGAGAAACGTTCATTCACAGCGATGCTCTCTGGCAGGTATGATCATGACTCCGCCATTCTTGCCATTCACGCCGGCGCAGGCGGAACTGACTCTCAGGATTGGGCTGCAATGCTGGAACGGATGTATTTGCGCTGGGCAGAGTCGCGCGGGTTTGTCACCGAGATCCTGGATATTACCGAAGGCGAAGAAGCCGGTATCAAAAGCGTGACGATCTCGGTCACAGGTGAATATGCCTTTGGCTATTTGCGCTCGGAAAAAGGAGTCCATCGCCTTGTGCGGCTCTCGCCGTTCGATGCCGCACATCGCCGGCATACATCTTTTACATTGGTCGAAGTCCTGCCGCAGGTGGCAATGGATGAAGCGGAAATTGCCATCGAACCATCCGATATAAAAATGGATGTCTTCCGTTCATCTGGTGCAGGTGGGCAGAACGTCCAGAAAAATGCGACCGCAGTCCGCATCACGCATATCCCAACGGGTATTGTGGTCACCTGTCAGAACGAACGCTCACAAACCCAGAACCGCGAATTTGCAATGCGAATTTTACGGGCACGTCTCTTGGAACTGAAACAGGCCGAAAAAGAGGAGGAACGTGCTGTTCTGCGTGGGGAGTATACAAAAGCAGAATGGGGAAGCCAGATCCGTTCGTATGTTCTGCATCCCTATCAAATGGTCAAGGATCATCGCACCGAGCATGAATCGGGCAATACGCAATCTGTCCTCGATGGCGACCTGGATGAATTCATGGAAGCCTATTTGCGTCAGAACTAAAGGAGGAAATCATGCAGAAACTATATAAAGTATTATCCAACCGGGAAAACCTTCTCGCGTTGTTGTTGTGCATGATCCTGATTGCTCTTGTGATATTTACGGCGGATACGTCGCCCACATGGATCTATCAGGGATTTTAGAATGTCCTATAGTCAAGGAGTCACTTATCATGGATGAAACGATATTTGCCAGTCTTGAAAAATATATTACCAGCCAGGTCTTGAAACAACCAAACCGCAGGATCGCAAATGATGAAGCACTCATCTCCAGCGGTCTGATCGATTCATTCAGCCTGATGGATCTGGCATTGTTTGTAGAGGATACTTTTAGCGTTCGCATCGAAGATACTGAATTGAATGCCGAGACGTTTGACAATCTAGCGCAGCTTGTTGCGCTGATCGAATCTCGCAAATGACCATTATCCCTGAACGATTAAGAACGCTTCATACGCAGACGCCTGAACAGGTGGCCGTATATCTGCAATTTGCCGGGCGTGAAGATATTCCATTAACGTACGATCACTTGTTGCATGGTGCATCAGCCTTTGCCTGTACCCTTGCACGTGAAGGGATCAGCCCGGGTGAAGTTGTAGTGCTCATCCTGCAACATGGCGAGGATTTGATCTATGGATTCTGGGGCGCCATCCTACATGGCGCGATTCCCTCGATCATGCCGTTCCTCACGGAGAAATTATCTCCCGAACGCTACCGTGCAGATCTTGCTTCCCTAATTAGTGTCACTAAACCGTCAGCCATTGTCACATACCCGGAATTTGAAACGGATGTACGCAGTGCTTTAGCCGAGGGCGACTCTGTTCGCGCTGTCATTCTCACGAACCAGCTTGAGCCACAAGATGAGCTCAATTTTGAAGTACTTAATGGATTTGCCCGCTCATCGGATAATATTGTTTTACTTCAACATTCGTCTGGAACTACCGGGTTGCAAAAAGGGGTGGCACTATCTCATCAGGCTGTGTTCAATCAGCTTGATGCATATGGAAAGGCTCTTTTGCTCGATGAGAAAGACGTGATTGTTTCCTGGTTGCCACTCTATCACGATATGGGACTGATTGCTGGTTTCCTTTTGCCTATTTTGTCTGGAGTTCCTCTTGTCCTCAGTTCTCCGTTCGATTGGGTCCGTGCGCCGTACCGTTTGATGCATTCGGTTTCAAAATATCGTGGGACGTTGACCTGGCTTCCGAATTTCGCCTATAATTTCTGCGCTCAAAAGATCCGTGACCGTCACATCGAAGGCGTGGATCTTTCCTCATGGCGGGCGATCATCAATTGCTCAGAGCCTGTCCGCTGGGAGGCGCACAAGGCCTTTCACGATTTCTTCCAGAAATATGGGCTGAAATGGGATGCGTTACACACATCGTATGCGATGGCAGAGAACGTTTTCGGGGTGACGCAAAGCCGTTTGGGGGATGCGCCCGCCGTTATGGAGATCGACCGTGAAGCGTTCATGGTCGAGCGCGTGGCAAGAGATCCACTCAACGGACGTCCCTCGATGAAGATGATGTCTTCCGGTCGCCCACTGGAAAACGTGAAGATACGCGTTTTGGACGAGCACGGAAACGATGTGCCGGATCGTGTCATTGGCGAAGTTGCCTTACAGAGCAACTGTATGTTGACCGGGTATTTCAATCGTCCTGACATTACGAAAAAAGCGTTCCGCGATGGATGGTATTTGACCGGTGATTACGGTTTTCTATGCGATGGTGAATTGTATGTTTCAGGCCGCAAAAAGGATATGATCATCGTGGGCGGCAAAAATGTGTATCCTCAGGACCTTGAAGCATTGACTTACGAGGTGCCGGGCGTTCATGCTGGCCGGTCGGTGGCATTTGGCATGTTCGATGAGTCACAGGGGACAGAGGAAGTGGTGATCATTGCCGAAGTGGATTCGGATGACCCGGACGAGCAGCAGAAAGTTGCAGATGCTTTGCGAACGCATGTCACAAAGAATTCGGCAATTGCTCTTCGACATGTTAAAGTTGTCAGCCCGAAATGGATCGTGAAAACGTCGAGCGGTAAAACCGCCCGTTCTGCAAACAGAGAAAAGTTCTTGAAAGAATTAGAGGGGAACAGAGAGGCGTAGGGGAAAGCATGTCTTCTTCGGATGTACTTCGGCAGGCAATCGATGCAGCTCGTGCAGGTCGGAAGCTTGAAGCGCGAGATCTGCTTTTGCAGGTTGTAGAGGAGGATCCCAGGATTGAAGCAGCCTGGATCTGGCTTTCAGGTCTTGTTGATTCATTGGAGGATAAGATCATTGCCTGTGAGAACGCCCTGTCGATCAATCCCGACAATGAGAAGGTTCGTGCCTATCTCCTGAAGCTTCAGAACGAGCAAGAGGCTATCCTGAAGCGGAGTCAATTCAATGAGACACAGGAACTGCTAAACAAGGCAAGAGCGTGTGCCGAAAACAAGGATACGGTTCATGCAATTCGTTTCGCTCAACAAGCTGTCCAAAGACAGGATGATCTTGAAGAAGCCTGGTTGATTATTGCTGAATGCTCCTCCCATATTCACCAACGAGTGGCGGCACTCGAAAAGGCACAGTCGATCAATCCATTGAACGCAGAGACAGAGACGCTGTTGAAACAGGCACGTCAATTGCGCGATGACCCCATGAGCGTTGCCGCTCACTATGAGCAGGCAGGGAACTTCGAAGAAGCCTTAAAGCTCTATAATGAGTTAGCTACAAAAACCGGCGATTCAAAAGAGTTTGACCGAATCTACAAGCACATTGTCCGCATCGAGGCGCTGCAGCAGGAAAAGATTCAGTATGTTGCTCCACAGAAGTCGATCATTCGCCTTACGTTCGGGTGGCCGTTGTTGTATTTTTTCCTCGTACTGGTACAGGTGGGGCTAAACCCGTTCGCTCATCCTGCATTTCTGTTATGGTTGGGGTTGCCCTTGGTTGCACTTGGAAGTTTTCTCCTGTCCCTTTCCGAGGTGCGTTCCAAACATGCTCTATGGGAAAAACTATTTTTGGAGCAGGGCGATGGTTCGAGCTTTGCCCGCCTTGTCACTGCCACTGCAGGTTGGATGCTAGTGGCCTTCCCTTATCTTCTTTTGTTGATCGACTCCCTTAATCGTCTGCGCTCGTTCAGAATCCCGCCCGAACCTTTCTAAGGGGAACTATGATTCCGTTAAACGATACTGAACCCAACCGCTATTCCTTTTTCCCGATCATGACCGTGTTATTGATCGTTGTGAACTGTTTTATATTTTATATAGAAATATTCGTGATACGGGATGATTATTGGCCGTTCTTCATGAAATATGCAACAACGCCCCGTCTTGTTCTAAGTGCACAGGGAGCTGGCGCATTAGCCAATGTAACTGCCATGTTCCTGCACGGCGGGTTGTCTCATTTGCTGGGAAATATGCTTGCCTTATGGGTATTCGGCCGGCGAGTGGAGGATGCGTGTGGTCCCTGGCGGTTCCTGTCCTTTTATCTACTGGCTGGTACATTGGCACACATCCTGTTTACGATCGTCCAGAATGACTCGATCATTCCAGGAATTGGCGCCAGCGGTGCCATCTTTGGTGTTATGGGGGCTTATCTGCTTCTTTATCCCGGTGGGCGGATTCGCACATTGGTCTTTTTGACATTTGTTCCGTTGTGGCCGCGCATCCGGGCGATTTGGATCGTCCTGTACTTTGTTGGGATTCAGATCGTGCCTGCCATTCAAATCCTTTTGCGCAAGGAGGATTACAGTGTCAATCACTGGGCACATCTTGGCGGATTTTTTTCAGCAGTATTTATTCTCTTATTTATACGCCCGGAAGCTTACGCAAGATATTTAAGCGATACGTCGGTTTAACTTTCAACAAAAAGAGAAGCGACTTGTACAAGTCGCTTCTCTTTCTGTTCTGTTAGCGATTATCCGCCAGTGGGGAGGCGTTTCTCGAGTGTGCGGTTGAGGAGGTCTTCCTGTTCCTGTGAGACCCCGGATTTTGCGCGTTTCATTTTATAACCTTTGTCAGCATTGGCTTTGTTGAGAGCTTCCTGCCAGGCGATCTGCATTGCAGTGAGTTCAGGTTCTCTGGCTTCTTCCTGCTCAACGGCCTCTACTTCTTCCTTCCTGGGACCGCGCTTGCCAGATTTCTTCTTTTCTTCCTTGGCAGGCTTGAACTCTTCGATCTCGGGTTCAAGGGCCTTCATGCTCAGCTTGATCTGTTTCTTCTTGCGATTGACATCGAGCACCTTGGCTTCGACTTCATCGCCTTCCTTGACGATCTCGCTGGGGGTCTTGACATAGCCATGAGCCAGTTCGCTGACGTGAACCATGCCTGGGCGCTCTGCACCAATGTCCACGAATGCGCCGTATGCCTCAAGACGAACAACCTTACCCTTGACGATCATGTCTGGTTCGATCTCTTTCCATTCAAGGGCAAGGGGTTGGACCATGGTCAGTTCGATGCGATCTTTTTTTACACGGCGGACCCACACATCCACAGTCTGTCCTTCTTTTACAACGTCTTCCACTTTGTTGACCGGTTCCGTGCTCAACTGTGAAATGTGAATGACACCGGGAATGCTTTGCCCTACATCAACAAGCGCTCCCGCAAGCGTGGTCTTGAGCACCTTTCCACTTAATTTGGTTTTGGGTTCGAGCGTTACCGCTGCGTTATCGGGTGTTGTCATAATTTTGCTCCTACTAGTTTGGAATAATGCCAAGAATTAATTATACCTGTTCGACAATTTCACGTCAATGTGAAATCTGTTTCAAGTGGAATTGAATGGTAAATGTAAGTTGTGGTTTATCTTTTCAGATCGGATCGTACATTGGATACTACGAAGCAGTTAAAAGGGTTCTCAGGGTTGACAAAACTGCCGTCAACAATGTATAGTAGGCAAACTTTTGTAACTTTCGGAAAGAGAAATTTCCAAAAATGTATAATTTCGACAAAATCGACGTGAAAATTGTCAATCTCCTACTTGAAGATGGGCGTATGCCTGCCTCGGAAGTTGCGCGTCGCCTGGGCGATATTTCTGAGCGTGCAGTCCGTTATCGGATCGACCGCATGGTAAACGATGGAGTGATCAGTATCAGCGCGGTTGCCCGTCCGCAAGCATTCGGACTGACCACGATCGCCGACGTCTGGCTCGAAGTGGAGTCGGATCATATCCTCGATGTGGCGAAGCGTATGGCAGAATTTGACAATGTCAGTTATGTGGCTTGTGGCATTGGGGAGTCGGATGTGAGTATTCAGATCGTTGCAAAGGATACTGCCGAGATCTATCAGTTTGTTACCGAAGTGGTTCGAAAAATTCCAGGTGTACGCAAGACGACAAGTTCAATTGTTCCCCTCATTATTAAAGATGTGTATCAATGGCGCATCCCGGAAAGGATCTTTCGTGAACTCTCCGGGGAGGAAGCGTCAGCAGCAGACTAATTAAAAATATGTGGAGGAGAGTCATCTATGTTCGGTTTGAAGACGCATGAGTTGCAGCAGCGCGCACGTCAGTCCATGCCATTGGGTGTGAATTCCAATTTTCGATTCTGGGGTGATGGCGTCACACCTTATGTTGATAAGGCGAAGGGGGCTTACTTGTGGGATGTCGATGGAAAGAAATACATTGATTATCGTCTGGCATTTGGCCCTATAATTCTGGGACATTCCTATGATGAAGTCGACCGAAAAGTGATCGAAGAAATCCAGAGGGGAATTCTCTTTGCAATGACGGGCGAGTTGGAAGTTGCAGTTGCTGAGATGATCATCGAGATGGCACCTGCTGTCGAAATGGTACGCCTCGCCTGTTCCGGCACAGAAGCGACCATGCATGCCATTCGTGTGGCGCGTGCGTATACAGGGCGCGATCTCATTCTAAAATTCGAAGGCAATTATCATGGTTTCCATGACCATACGTTATGGTCCACATACTCTCCGGTGGAAGCGTACGGCAACCGTCGCAGCCCAATTGCGGTGCCAGCTTCATCTGGAATCCCGAAATCGATGCGTGAGTTCATCATCACTTTGCCGTTCAATGACTTTGAGGGATTTGAGCGTGTGATGCGTTCCTATGGGGAACAGATCGCAGCCGTCATTTCCGAACCGTGTCAGGGCAATTGTGCGGCGATCAATCCGCAGGATGGATTCCTGGAACTCATCCGCCAGAAAACAGAAGAGTATGGATGTGTTTTTATTCTGGACGAAGTGAAGACGGGATTCCGTATTGCAAATGGCGGCGCGCAGGAGTACTACCGCATCAAACCGGATCTGGCAACATACGCCAAGGCCTTGGGCAATGGCTACCCTGTAGCAGCGTTCGGTGGGAAGAAGGAGATCATGTCCATTATTGGACAGGGTGTGGCACAAGGCGGAACATATACGAATAACAAGCCCGGTGTGGCAGGTGCCTATGCCACATTAAGCCTGCTGAAATCCAAGCCTGTTCTTAAGACCATCGAACAACGTGGACGACGCCTCATGGATGGCTTGAAGGATATTTTCGAAGATAACGATATCCCTGTTGTAATGACCGGATATCCTGCAATGTTTTCCTTCTCCCTCGGTGTGGACGCGGTGACCTCTCAGCGCGATTGGGCGCACAGCGATCACAACATGTATCTTCACCTTACCGAAAAAGCGATTGAACGCGGGGTGATGCCAGACCATGACGCTCGCGAACCATGGTTCTTGTGTTATGAACACAGTGACGCGGATATCGATGAGACGCTGAATATTTATGCAGAGATTGTGAAGGAAGTGAAGAAGTAACTATAGCGGATTACGGATTACGAGGTTTGTAGTTCGTAATCCGTTGTCCGTACATAAAAAACGGAGAACAGAATGACGAAACTCACTTCTCAAGAGATCATTGACCTGAACAAGGAATATACTTTTTATTCCTGGTCCAATCAAAGCCAGGTGAATCCAATTCCCATGGATCGGGCGGAGGGGCCCTATTTTTGGGATACGGATGGCAAGCGTTACCTGGACTTTGCCTCACAATTGGTGAATACAAATGTAGGGCATCAGCATCCGAAAGTGGTCAAAGCCATTCAGGAGCAGGCTGCAAA
Organism: uncultured Anaerolinea sp.; assembly: GCA_964555335.1. GTDB lineage: Bacteria > Chloroflexota > Anaerolineae > Anaerolineales > Villigracilaceae > Defluviilinea. The sequence goes on along the minus strand of CAZKSG010000003.1, from coordinate 35,601 downwards.
ACTAACATTTGCCTCGCCTGGCATGGCAACTGAACCACGCGGACTTCTCGGCAGGAAATTGGCCGAGATTACCCCCGGTGATCTAAAGAAAACCTTCTTCACGTTGGGTGGAGCCGAAGCAAACGAGAATGCAATCAAGATCGCCCGTTTTTACACGGGACGGCACAAGATCCTGGCGCGCTACCGTTCTTATCATGGCGCAACGCATGGCGCAATGGCGTTGACCGGCGATTATCGCCGTCTGCCTGCTGAGCCCGCCATCTCAGGTGTGGTTCACTTCCTTGACCCGTATTGCTATCGCTGCCCGTTCGGGTGGACAAAGGAAACCTGTCACCGCGAGTGCATCAAGCACGTTGAAGAGGTGATCCAGCACGAAGGCCCCGATCAGATCGCGGCGATCTTTCTGGAAGGTGTAACCGGCACGAACGGACTTATTATCCCACCGGATGAGTATTGGCCGCGCATGCGCGAGATCTGCGATAAATATGGAATTCTGCTGATCTCCGACGAAGTGATGAGCGGATGGGGACGTACCGGCGAATGGTTTGCTGTGGATAACTGGAATGTAGTGCCCGATATCATCACGACCGCCAAGGGAATCACGTCTGGGTATATCCCTCTGGGTGCGGTGATCGTTCGCGAGAAGATCGCCAGGTTCTTTGATGACAAGGTTTTGTATGCCGGTTTGACTTACAACGGTCATGCACTGGCATGCGCAGCAGCGTTGGCAACGATCGAAGCGTACGAAGAAGACAAGATCTTCGAGAACGCGAAGAAGGTTGGCAAATATCTTGGCCAACGCCTTGAAGATCTGAAAGCGAAACATCCATCAGTAGGGGATGTTCGTTATATTGGCATGTTTTCTGCCCTGGAACTGGTGAAGAACCGTGAGACGAAAGAACCTTTGGATATCACACCGCTCAAGAATTTCCTGGTTTCTCATGGCGTGTATGTTTTCAATTTCAAGAATATTTTATTCGTTGTGCCGCCACTGGTCATCACAGAGGAACAATTGGATGATGGGCTCAATCTGTTGGATGAAGGGCTTGCTGAATTAATGGACAAACTCGCTGTGTAGCTGATCTTAACGACGCGATCAAAAGGAGAACTCTGTGCTTAGCGAACCACGAGTATACCGTTATTCCACCATGCGCCTGGTGTTGTTGATCATTCTGCTGCTTGCACTTGGGATTGTGCCATTCTTCATCCTCAGTGGTGCCAATTTTCAATATGCCTTGGCCATGTTCGGTTTCATTGGCTTGCTCATCTTGCTTTCCATCTTCATGATGACCCGTTCCACGACAGTCACCAATGATGAGATCTCCACACGCGGACTGCTGGGTGAAGCGTCCCTGAAATGGAATGAGGTTGACTCTGTATTTGGGAACGGCAATAAGATCAAATTGCGTAACCGAGACGGTGACGTGACCGTTTCCCCAGCTCCACACTTGCCTGGCTATCCTGAAGTGATTGAGATCATCGGCGCAAAGCGACCAGATTTATTCAGCCCGGCAGACTATCCCAGCATGTCACGCAGTTGGCTCGAAATCCTGTTTTTTCTTGTTGTGGGGGCCGGATTACTGGGTGCTGGTGTTTATCTGTACTTCGCATCTGAAGAAACAATGATGAAGACGCTGTTTTTGGGCGGTGTTGTTCTGGGTCTGTTCGTGTTCACCTTTATGTCTGTGTTGTCTATTAAATTCGACGGATCACAATTGACAATACGATATCTGTTGAACAAAATTGTACTGAACCAGCAGGATGTTCGTTCCATTAATTTGGGCGTTATGCAGACGCGTACCGGAAAGAGCTACAGTATTCTTATTACAACACAAAATCGAGTGATCCGCTTTTCGGGAGTGGGTCCCAGCCTGCCGGTGACCTATCTTGTATTAAAGAATTGGCATCAGGGAGACACCAGATAAAGACTCCCCGAACTCTACTTGGAGCAAACATGGAAATCCTAAACTATATCAATGGCGAATGGGTCAAGCCAAACGTGACAGAGTATCTCGACGTCATCAACCCGGCCACGGGACAGGTGATCGCCAGGACTCCTTTGAGCGGTAAAGACACTGTGGATGCCGCGGCAAAGGCTGCCAGTGATGCGTTCGTTGCCTGGAGACGAACGCCTGTGCAGGACCGAGTGCAGTATCTGTTCAAATTACGCGGATTGTTGCGAGAAAATGGCGATGAGATCGCAAGGCTCATTACGAATGAGTGCGGCAAGACGTTCGAAGAAGCCAAAGCGGAAATGGTCCGGGCGTATGAAAATGTGGAAGTTGCCTGTGGCATGCCGATGATGGGCAAGGGTGAGCTTGTGGAGGATATTGCACCAGGTATCGATGAACTCATGATCCGCCAGCCACTGGGTGTATGCGCCACAATTGCACCGTTCAACTTTCCCGGCATGATTCCTTTTTGGTATTTGCCCTATGCCCTTGCTGCGGGTAATACCTATATTGTGAAACCATCTGAAAAAGTGCCGATGACGATGCAGTTCATTATGAAGCTTATCGAGCAGGTCGGTTTCCCGAAAGGTGTCGTGAATCTGGTTAATGGCGCCAAAGATGCTGTGGATGGGATTTTGGAGCATCCCGCCATTCGTGCGGTCACATTTGTGGGTTCGACGAATGTAGCGAAATATATCTATGCCACAGCTGCGGCACATGGGAAACGCGTTCAAGCGCAGGGCGGTGCGAAGAACCCCGTCATTGTGCTGCCAGACGCAGATATGGAAATGGCGACCAAGATCATCGCCGACTCGGCATTCGGTTGTGCTGGACAACGTTGCCTTGCCGTGTCGTTCGCTGTGACGGTGGCGGAAGCGCGCAACACATTTACCGAGTTGATCTGCGATGCAGCTGCAACGCGTGTCGTCGGTTATGGGATGGACTCAGGCGTTCAAATGGGACCGGTCATCAACGCCGCGTCGAGGAGCAGGATCGAGTCGTTGATTGGACTCGGTCTCAAAGAGGGAGCAACCCTCCCTGTGGATGGACGCGGGACTTCCATCAAAGGCTATGAAGGCGGCAGTTTTGTGCGTCCCACCATTTTGGCAGATGTGCCGCGCGGGAGCGAAATTTCCAAGACTGAGATCTTTGGACCCGTGTTGAGTTTGATGCACGTCAGTACGGTGGATGAAGCGATTGAGCTTGTCAACAGCGGACAGTATGGTAACCAGGCAAGCCTGTTCACATCAAGCGGCTCTGCTGCCCGCAAGTTTCGTTATGAAGCAGAAGCTGGCAACATCGGTATCAACATTGGTGTCGCCGCGCCGATGGCGTTCTTTCCATTCAGTGGTTGGAAGGACTCGTTCTTCGGCGATATGCATGGGCAGGGCATGGACGCGGTTGAATTCTTCACGCAGAAGAAGATTGTGGTCGAGCGTTGGCCGAAGGAATGGACGAGAAAATTCTAATTTGTTTGAAGGGGCATTTCATGAAATGTCCCATGAGGATATATGAATCAAAACTTTGATCATGCGCTCTCCTACTCATCGCAATGGCTCGATATCATTAAACAGGAAACGTTTCCTGAGAAGAGTCAGGCAAAGTGGATCATTGAACAATCCACGCAAAATTTTGCGGAGCATTTCAATCGCGGCTGGCTTGAATATCGCAAATCGGTCACTGAAGCTGGCGATTGGGCGTCGGTGGAATGGTCGGGCAATGGTTCAACCTTCACTGATGTGATGGGGCGTAAGTACATTGACTGGCTCGGCGGTTACGGCATGATGGACCTGGGTTGGTGTCACCCCGAAGTTGTCGATGCGGTTATTGCGCAGGTGAAGCGCAGCCCGATGCCCAGCCAGGAATTGATCGACCCGCTGCGTGGTGTGCTGGCAAAGTTAATGTCTGAGATCACGCCGGGCGATCTGAAGTATTCATGGTTCGCAGCAAGCGGCACCGAAGCGATCGAAGCTTCGATCAAGATCGCAAAGTTGTATACAGGCAAGACCGCATTTATCGTGGCGCTCAAAGGTTTTCATGGCAAGACGATGGGGTCGCTCTCGATGATGGGCAAGGCGGACTATCGTCAGCCAATGGGTACGTTGTACGGAGGGCAGGTGTATCACGTCCCCTTTGGGGATGCAGATGCGGTGGAGAAGCAACTTGAAATTTGTGACAAGGTTGGCATTGGTGTGGCGGGTGTGCTCTTTGAACCCATTCAGGGTGAAGCGGGTGGAATTGTGCCGCCGGATGATTTTTGGCCGCGTGTGCGCGCCGCAACGAAGAAGCATGGGGTCCTCTTGATCGCTGACGAAGTGCAGACGGGGCTTGCCCGCACTGGCAAGTTGTGGGGTGTCAATCATTGGGATGTTGAGCCAGATATTATTGCCACAGCCAAGTCGCTGGGTGGTGGCGTGATGCCGGTTAGTGCGGTGACCACAACGGAGGAGATCTTCAAGCCGATGATGTATCCCAATCCGTTCATGCATACGACGACGACCGGCGGAGGCGCGCTTGCTTGTGCCGCGGCGATCGCGGCGATCAATGTCACGCTTCGGGATCGACTTTGGGAGGGCGCAGCTCAAAAGGGCGGTTATCTCGTCGAGAAAGTTTCTGAACTGGTAGAAGAGTTCCCACAGGTCTACCAAAAAGTAACTGGAAAAGGATTGTTGATCGGTCAACATTTCCAGACGCCTGAGATCGGATACAAAGTGGCGGCAGAGTTGTTCAAGCGTGGACTTCTGGTCGCCGGAACATTGACCAGTGCGCAAACGATCCGCATCGAGCCGCCATTGATCATTACACAGGAAGAGATCGATGAAGGCTTGAACCGCCTGGCTGATGCAGTGGGAGTGGTGGCCAAGACGATCTAGGATGAATTATGGCATTTATGTCGCAATCCGTTCGAAAAAACAGTACAATGCACACATCTGGCTTTGAGGAGAAGATAGATGACATCTGAATTTGCCGTTGAATTGCGTGATGTTGTAAAACAATTTATTACACCAGAGGGGAACCAGCTTAACGCCGTGGATCATGTGACGATGCAGATCAAGAACGGCGAATTCTTTTCCATGCTGGGTTCCTCAGGTTGTGGAAAGACCACGTCCCTGCGTATGATTGCAGGGTTTGAGTGGCCGTCGGAGGGGGAAGTGTATATTGAAGGTCTCCCGATGGGACACACACCGCCCTTCCAGCGAAAAGTGAATACCGTCTTTCAAAGTTATGCCCTCTTTCAGCACATGACTGTATTCCAGAACATTGCATTTGGATTGGAAATGGAAGGCGCGGAAAAGGATGAGATCGAGAAGCGCGTCAAACGCGCGCTCGAGATGGTGCAGCTTACAGGCATGGAACGCCGCAAGCCGAAGCAACTTTCCGGCGGACAGCAGCAGCGCGTGGCTGTGGCGCGTGCATTGGTCAAGGTGCCAGATGTATTATTGCTCGACGAACCACTTGGCGCGTTGGACTTGAAGCTCCGCAAAGAGATGCAACTTGAGCTGAAAGCACTGCAGCAACAACTCGGCATTACCTTCGTCTATGTGACGCATGACCAGGAAGAGGCGATGACCATGTCAGACCGCATTGCAGTGATGAGCAAGGGTAAAGTCCAGCAGATGGGGACTCCGGTGGAAATCTATGAACGACCAGCGAACCGCTTCGTGGCAGACTTTATCGGTGAATCTAATTTCCTCGAAGGCAGGATCAAGTCGTTGTCGGGGAAGGATGCGTGTGTTGTTATCCCGGAACTCAATGCTGAATTGAATGGCATCGCTGTGTCGGATGGGCTGGTGAACGGTGATGAAGTCACTGTTTCGATCCGCCCGGAAAAGGTCCATATCACTGAAAAGGGAATGAGTCAGAACTCATTCAGGGGAAAAGTCACCAATACGGTATATATCGGTACCGATACCCACGTATATGTGGACTTAAAAGGCAAGAACATCAAGGTGTTCGAGCAGAACCGGATTTCGCGTCTTGACCCTGGTTCCTTTTATACGGTGGGGCAGGAAGTGACCCTGGTGATGATGTCCGAAAACGTCCTCGTGCTGAAGAAAGGTTGATGCCATGTTCCAGCGCTTACGTGAAAATAAATCGGCTCAGGGGACGTTGCTGGCACTTCCAACCATGCTGTGGATGCTCGCTTTGCTGATCATTCCATTGTTGCTGACGCTGATCATCTCGTTTGGCAAACGCAGCCCGGATGGGAATGTGATCTATGATTTCAACCTGGAAAATTACACCCGCCTGCTTGGATACAGTACCGACTGTGATAGCGGACAGTCCGCATGTTTCAATCCGTTATATATGCAGATTTTGTGGCGCTCGCTTTCACTGGCATTCAACACAACAGTATGGGTGATCGTGTTGGCATATCCACTGGCGTATTTTATCGCCCGCGCGGACCCGAAGCGGCGTAATACATTCCTGTTCATGGTCCTTATTCCGTTATGGACCAATTTCGTTATTCGCGTGTATGCATGGATGATGTTGTTGCGCAAGGAAGGAGCGATCAATATTATCCTGGGTTCGGTCGCCAATTTCCTTCACATCCCCTTTCAGCCGCTGGAGATGCTATACACGCCGGGCGCAGTGTTGGTGGGAATGGTTTATGAATTCCTGCCATTTATGATTCTGCCGATCTTTACCTCCCTGGAAAAAATCGATACGTCATTGTACGAGGCGGCTGCCGACCTTGGCGCAAATGGCATCAAGACATTCCTCCGAGTAACGCTTCCACTTTCAATGCCGGGCGTAGTGGCAGGGACCATCCTGGTCTTCATCCCGGTGATGGGAACGTTCATCGTCTCTGATATTCTTGGTGGACGCCAGGTGATTTTGGTGGGCAATCTGATCCAACGACAATTCCTTGACGCGCGCGACCCAACGTTTGGGAGCGCCGCATCGCTGATCTTGATGATCATGACGCTGATCGTAACGTATTTCTACACACGCAAATTTGGGTTTGGCGAGGAGATCGTGGTGGCATGAACCCTTTTAAACGACATCCCGTTATTCAGGTTGCGACCGTATTGGTGTATATCTTCCTGTATGCACCCATCGTGGTATTGATCCTTTACTCGTTTAACGCTTCCCGCGCCAATGTCACCTTTGAAGGGTTTATCCCGAAATTTAGTGAACGCGTTGTCATGGAAGGAAGTATGGTAAAGTCCAGCCCCTGCGGCCCGTTCCACTGGTTTTGCGAGCTATCCAAGAACAGGGACGTGATGGATGCGGCAGGCAACACGCTGACGATCGCTTTCACATCTACGATCATTTCCACCATTATTGGGACCATGGCTGCGCTTGCGCTTCAGCGCTATGAATTCAAGCTGAAACCGTTCTCGCAGCTTTCGCTGTATATTCCCATCGTCATCCCTGAGATCGTGATGGGTATTGGTATTCTGACTTTGTTCAGCCAGCTCTTTGGTCTCTTGAATAATGCTTTTGGTCTTACAGGCGACTCGCGATTCACGATGGGACTTGGAACCGTGATTGTGAGCCATATAGCCTTTAGTGTTCCCTTTGTTACTCTCGTGGTACAGGCCCGCCTTCAGGGTTTCGATAAATCCTTTGAAGAAGCTGCCATGGATCTCGGTGCGAACGAATGGACGACCTTCCGGCGTGTGACGTTTCCCATGATCCTGCCTGGCATCCTCTCTGGCGGATTGCTTGCCTTCACACTCTCACTGGATGATTTTGTGATCACGTTCTTCACGAACGGTCCCGGCTCGACAACTCTGCCCATTTATGTCTATGGTTTGCTGCGAAGAATTATCACACCGCAGGTGAACGCCTTGTCTACGGTCTGGATTCTTGCCGTGTTTATCGCGGTTTTATTGATCCAGTTGCTTCAGAACCGCGAACAAAGGCAGCACTAATTTTCCGATGGGTATTTCGCGGAGCCCAATGATCCGCGTTGCCGACAGACACCAAATCTTCTAAAGGAGGAAGAGATGAGTAAGTCAAGTATTATCAAAATACTGGCGTTGTTTGTTCTTGCCAGTATGGTTCTCGCTGCTTGTGGAGCGGGTGGTGGGGAACCGGCGGCTGCCGAGCCGGAATCGGGCGGGGGAGCGAAGGTCACATCCAGCGGCTTTGAGTGCCCTGAGCCGAATCCAAAAATGGAGGTCACGTCCAAGGAATTGAACCTCTTCGTGTGGACGGAATATATTCCTCCCGACATGCAGGAATGCTTCGAATTGGTCTATGGGATCAAAGTCAATCGCGATGAGTATTCTGCCAACGAGGAGATGTACGCCAAGCTCTCCGCGGGCGGTTCCGCTTATGATCTGGTTCAGCCAACCGATTACATTGTCAGCCTGATGATTCGCCAGGGGCTCCTGCAGGAACTTGATCACAATAAACTTCCCAATCTCAAGAACTTCGATCCGAACTACCTCGATTTCTCGTTCGATCCGGGCAACAAATATACACTTCCCTACCAGGCCGGGACTGATGCGATCGTTTATAACGCCGACACCGTTACAAATCCTCCCCAATCCTGGGCGGACCTATGGAAGCCGGAATATGCAGGCAAGATGATCTTCCTCGATGACTCCCGCGCCGTGATTGGTGCCACACTGTTGACTCTCGGCTATGATGTCAATACCACCGATCCGCAACAACTCGAAGAAGCCAAAGCCAAACTTGCCGAATTGGTCCCCAACGTAAAGGCCTTCGACAGTGACAGCCCTAAAACTGCTTTGATCGCGGGTGATGTCGATCTCGGTATGACCTGGACCGGCGAAGCCTTCCTGGCACAGCAGGAAAAGCCATCCATCAAGTATGTGTATCCCACAGAAGGCGCGATCATCTGGCAGGATAATTGGGCAATGCCGAAGGATGCTCCGCATACCGATGCCGCATATGCCTGGCTCAACTACACCAACCAGGGTGACATTTTCTGGATGATGCTGCGCGACTTCCCGTACACCAACCCGAATAAAGCCGCGTTGGATTACGCCAAGGAGAATCAACCCGATATCTACAAGGCGTACATGGATTCGCCAATCACTAATACCCCGGCTGACGCCATCCAAAACGGTCACCGCATCGATGACGTTGGCGATGCGCTTCCACTCTACGATCAGCTTTGGACAGAAGTCAAAGGTCAATAAGCTAGATATTTTCAAAAAAGTACCGATTGTGAAAACAATCGGTACTTTTTTGTTCATTGGTAAATATTGTAATTCTGTTACAAATTCTGATTTGGGTAACTTTTGCCAGTATCAGACGTCATGCAATCGATAGGCTGTTTGATAGACATTTCCTTTATGCGATGAAGTGGTTTGAGAGAACTTCATACTAAACCTCCAAATTGAAGGTAAGTATTAAGATGTTGGATCGGTATTACGGTTCTGTTTTCCCTGTCAGGAGATGGCATTAAGATATGGGCTTGGAACGTATATCAGCGTCAGAGGCGAACAACAATTTTCATTTAAAGATCCTTGTGGTCGATGATGATGAAATGAACCTTCGTATGATGAAGGTCTTGCTTGGGCGCGAGGGGTATCAGGTGGATTTGGCGGTCAACGGGATGGAAGCCCTGGACGCGGTCAAATATCAGCACTACAACCTTGTTTTCATGGATCTCCAAATGCCGGTTATGGATGGAGTGGAGGCAAGTCGCCGGATCCGCCAGTGGGAGAATGGTGCTGTACGCACGTATATTGTTGCCCTGACGGCGGCTTATCTTCCGGAGGAAGGACATATTCTCTACGAGGCTGGCATTGATAATTACATTTCAAAGCCATTCCAATTGGAAAACATTCGACGGATGTTGAAATATGTTTCCTCTTGCTAAGCGCAGTTTCTTGCATAAAAAATCCCGGTGATAAGCCGGGATTTTATTTTTCTATTCAGAGACTCGGTCGCTTGCCTGATCCAATTTCGCCATTTCATCATCAGTCAGTCTCCAGCCGAGAGCGCCCGCGTGCTCCAGAGCCTGTGTCGCATCCTTGGCGCCAGGGATGGGAAGGGCACCTTTGCAGATCACCCAGTTCAACGCAATTTGCGTAAGTGTTTTTCCGCCGCGGTCCTGCCCGATTTCGGTCATCACCTTGAGCAGCGGTTGGATCTTTGGCAGGAGTCCCGCATAATTTCTGGCTCGTGCACCGGGCGGGGGATTATCCGCGGAATATTTGCCTGAGAGCAGACCCTTTTCAATGGGGCTATAGGCGATTAACCGAATGCCCAATTCTTTGCATCTAGCCAGAGTTCCATTCTTTTCCACTGCCCGGCTTAATAAGCTATAGTGAACCTGGTTTGACGCCAGTGGAACATTGTGCTGTGCCAGGCTTGAATAAGCTGCCAGCATTCGTGATTGACCAAAGTTGGAGACACCCACTGTTCGAGTTAATCCACTCTTTACGCATTCTGCAAGTCCTTCCATCAGGCGATCGGTGGTGAGCGTGGGGCTCGGCCAATGAATCTGATACAGGTCCACGCTATCAGTACCCAGGCGTGTGAGGCTGCCTTTCAACGCGCGTACTACTGCACCCTTATAAAATCGCCAGGGCCAGGGGAAGAATTTCGTGGCGATCAAGACCGGTTGATTGGTCTCCTTGATAAAGTTTCCCAGAAGACGTTCTGAAAGACCGTTACCATAGAGTTCAGCAGTGTCAATAAAGCGGACCCCCTCCTGGATGGCAGTTTGAAACGCCTCCCGGACCTGGTCGGCTCCATATCCCTGTCCATATTGCCAGACCACGCGATCACCCCACTGCCATGCCCCCAATCCCATTTCGATTGCATGCAAAAAGCGGGTTTCACTGCTGATTTCACTCATAGTTTGCCTCAACGAAAGAATTTCTGATTGTACCCCGCTCACTTCATAAAGTAAAAGCGAAGAAGTGAACGGGGCTGTACCCCACAGGCTTTGTAAAGTGGAAGAGAAACAATGTACAGGGCTATATCTTAAAAAATCACGGTGCTTATCCACAGGACTGCTTCGCGTGTAGTACAATTCAGCCCGCTTAATCCCACACACTTAAAGAAGCGTGCGGGATGTTATTGGGAACTGATGGACCGCGGACTCCTCCCCAAGCCAGAGGCGGGTGGGGTTGGCGCTCCCTGAGTTCCCGGGAGTTTTCTGTGACATCCATCTCTGACGCGCGGGATTTCGAGCCCGCTTCTGACCTAAGCCGGCGCTTGAATCTGCCCTTCAAAAATGTATCCCTGTTGACGCGTGCTCTCACGCACCGTTCCTACGTCAACGAGAATCCCAACTCTCTGGAGGATAATGAACGGCTTGAATTTCTGGGCGACGCGGTATTGGATTTTATCGTCGGTGCGTGGGTTTACAATCGCTTTCCAGAGATGCCCGAAGGCGACCTGACCAAAATGCGCTCTGCGTTTGTCCGCAATGATCAACTGGCTGTCTTCGCCCGCAGTATCAACCTGGGCGTGGCTCTCCGATTGGGACGCGGTGAATATTCTTCAGGCGGCAGCAAACGCGACGGTTTGTTGGGTTCCGCATTTGAGGCGTTGATCGGAGCGTTGTATCTGGATGCCGGCCTCGCGGCGGTGGAGGGATTCGTCCATCCGATGCTGGAGGAGTCGCAGGACTTCATCCTGGAGGAGATCCACGACCCCAAGAGCGTTCTGCAGGAATGGGCGCAGGCCGAAAAGCTCGGATCGCCGCAGTATGTCACTATTTCTTCAAGCGGACCCGATCACGCAAAAGTATTCGAAGTGGAGGTCCGCATTCAGGGAGCAGCCTACGGCCGCGGGCACGGATCGAGCAAACATGTGGCAGCCCGCATTGCAGCACAGACTGCGTTGGAAGCGTTGGGAATTTCGTTCAAATAAAAGTCCATTCTAAAGAATCGTTACATGCCTCTTCGTCTTAAATCTCTTGAATTGCAAGGCTATAAAACATTCGCATCGAAGACAACTTTCGAGTTCGCGAGTGGCATCACTGCCATCGTTGGTCCGAATGGTTCCGGTAAGTCGAACATTGCCGACGCGCTGCGTTGGGTATTGGGCGAGCAGTCCTATGCACTACTGCGCGGCAAAAAGACCGAAGACATGATCTTTAACGGCTCCGAGCATCGTTCGCGGGCGAGCATGGCTTCAGCGCATATCATGTTTGATAATAGCGCCAACTGGATTCCCGTTGACTTCACCGAGGTAGGTATGACGCGCCGTGCCTACCGTGACGGACATAACGACTATTTGCTGAACGACCAACAGGTTCGTTTGCGTGACCTGAATGAATTACTGGCGGCATCCGGTCTCTCGGAGCGTACATATACCATCCTGGGACAGGGGCTTGTTGATGCATCGCTCGCATTGAAAGCAGATGAACGACGCCGCCTGTTCGAAGAGGCCGCGGGTGTAGGTCTCTATCGTGTCCGTCGCGAAGATGCGATGAAACGATTGGAAAATACAACCCGCAACCTGGAACGTGTGCTTGATATCATGTCCGAATTGGAGCCGCGTTTGCGCAGCCTGGAACGCCAGGCGAAGCGCGCAAATGAGTATATTCGTGCGCAGGCAGACCTCAAAGTCATTTTGCGTGAATGGTATGGGTATCACTGGCATCACGCTCAAAAAGAGTTGACCGATGCACGTGAAGTAGTGAAGGCGCAGGAAGTTCGTGTTAATGAAGCACGTGAAACCCATGCAAAAGCACAAACTGCCTACAACACATTCCGTGAGCGTTTGAGCGGGCTCCGTGCACAGCTTAACGCCTGGCATCGCCAATCGGCAGAGTTGCATAACCAGCGCGAAGAAGTGAGTCGTGAGCTGGCTGTGTTGGAAGAACGCCGACGCTCCCTGCTCACGGCGCAATCCTCTGTTCTGGCAGACAAGAACCGCACATCCGATGAAGAACGCATCGCCCATGAACGCCTCTTTGATGTGGAGCAGGAAACCGTCCGCTTGCAGGCAGAGTATGACGATGCACAGAAACAATTCAATGAAACCCGCGAATCTCTGCAGCGAAAGCAGGCGGAGCGAATGGAAGTCGAAGAGAAGCTGGTATTTGCACGTACCGAGATCGAAAAGTGGAGTGCCCAACGAGCTGAGTCGCAGGCACGCCTGGAAGAATTAAGATCGCGAATTGAAAGCCTGCAGACGCGTTTGGACACTGCCAATAAAGCCATCGAAACAGCGGAGTCTTCTGCTCGTGAAGCCGGAATGCGATCTGCAAACGCGCGTCAGGAACGGGAAGCGGCCGAGCAGGATTGGCGTAAAGCAGTGGATCAGGAAGAAAGCGCGCGAAGCGAAGTTTCCATGCTTGAGAATGAACGCAGGGCGAGATCGGATGAACGCGCACAGCGCCTCGCCGAACATACGCGCATGAAAGCACAGTTCGATGTACTCGAACAGGCTGAGCAATCTCTTGCCGGATACGCCGAAGGCGCGCGTTATTTGTTGGATGCAGCGCGTCAATCGCGACTCAACGGTGCACGTGGTGCGTTGAGTACTTCATTGGATGTCCCCGCTGAGCTTGAGACTGCTGTCACGGCTGCGCTGGGCGATACGCTCGATGCCATTTTGCTCGACTCAAATGATGTTGATTCCGCGCTTCAACTGTTGGAATCGGAAGATGCAGGACGTGCAGCGCTCCTCCCGCTGGAAGATCACTCACGTCAGGCGATCTCGAAACCCGACGATATCGATTGCCTTGGCGTCGCATCTGAGTTGGTCAATACATCAGACGAATTGCGTGCCGCCGTAAAACTGATTCTCGGGCAAACATTGATCGTCCGTGACCGCGCCACAGCTCGTAAAATGATCCGTGACCTGCCAGTTCATGCTCGTGTGGTAACGCTGCGTGGAGAAGTGTTCCGTGGCGATGGTCTGATCATCGCTGGGAAATCCGCTTCATCCTCCGCCTTGAGCCGTCCGCGCCAGAAACGTGAGTTGACCGAGTCCCTGGCTGTGCTGAACGCGCAGATCAACACACTGAATAACGAAGTGGATGGCTTGTCTGGGCGTATTCATGAGGCACAATCCCGGTTTACGCTGGCAACCGATGCAGCACGCCAGGCGCGTGTCAGGCTGGAGGAGAGGCAGGCGAACGAGCAGCAAGCCGGGTTGGAGTCTGAATCCGCGCGGCGCCAGTTGGAATGGCAAAAAACTCAGCAAGGACAGCTGCAGGTAGAAGCAGATGAAGCGGCCGCGATCCGCCAGAACTTGATCCAGGCCCAAGCGGAAGTGGAATCACGATCGTCGAAGGCACAGGACGATGTGCGTACGCTGACCGAACAGTTAAGTTCCATGGATTTTGCGGAAGCGCAATCTCAGGCTTCGTATTGGAGTACACGTGTTGCAGTGGTGGAACGTGCCCTGGAAGATGCACGTTCCCGCAAAGAGGAACGCAGTCGCGAAGTTTCCCGCTTCGACACGCGTCGTTCGGAATTATCTACCCGGCTGCAGGAAGCTGAGTCGTCTTTGACCTGGCTGGATAAAAACAAATCATCGTTTCGCGAACGTGAGAACGATGTAAACGTGAAGATCGATGAATTAAGAATTCTTCTTGAGCCTGCCGAAAAGGATCTGGAGTCGGCTGAGCAGGAGGAAGCTCGCTTGCAGGAGGCTGAATCCAATGCACAGCGTTCGCTGGCGAATGCAGAGCGCATGTTGGGACAGGTGCAATTGGAACAATTGAGGAAACAGGAAGGGCTGGACAACCTGCGTCAGAAGATCACAGATGACTTTGGCCTGGTGATGTTCGAATACGCCCAGGATGTTTCAGGACCGGTCCCTTTGCCTTTAGATGGCATGGTGGAGGAACTTCCAGTGGTTATCGAAGTCTCGCCTGAACTTGAATCTCAACTTGCCCAACACCGTTCGATCCTGCGCCGTATGGGTCCGATCAACCCGGAAGCCAAACAGGAATTCGATAAAGAGTCAGAACGCTATATGTTCATGAAGACGCAGATCGATGACCTGCGTAAAGCGGAAGAGGACCTCAAAAAAGTGATCGCGGAATTGGACGAACTTACAAAGCAGGAATTCTCCAAGACCTTTGATGCTGTGGATAAACAATTCCGGGCGATGTTCACTCGTCTGTTCGGCGGTGGGTCGGCGCGGTTGGCGTTGACGGACCCCGATAATCTTGTGGAAACAGGTATCGAGATCGAAGCACGCTTGCCCGGTCGCCGTGAACAGGGACTGGCATTGCTTTCTGGCGGTGAACGAAGCCTGACCGCGGTGGCGTTGGTGTTCGCGTTGCTCAAAGTAGCGCCCACGCCTGTCTGTGTGATGGATGAGGTGGATGCCATGCTCGATGAAGCAAACGTTGGACGTTTCCGCGATCTGTTGCAGGAACTGAGCAAGGAAACCCAATTTATTGTCATTACCCACAACCGTAACACGGTTCAGGCGGCAGATGTCATTTATGGCATCACAATGGGACGGGATTCTGCCAGCCAGATGATCAGCCTGCGACTCGATCAAGTGACGGACGAGATGTTGAAGAGGGGATGAATCTAGCAGACAAACATCGATATTGGATGGGAATGTAAAAACGTCCAGGCATTTGGCCTGGACGTTTTCGTTTTGCCTTGATTTTTCTATTGCTGCGTGAGAACGGGTTCGGTGGGAACGCGGTCCCTCCAAATGTCGAAGGTTAGAATAGCGGCTTCATCGTGTGCCTTGGTTACCCAATCATTGAAAGTCGTTTGCTTCTTCTGTTCGAATTGATCGTCAGTAATGGGGAGTTCTTCGCGCCCGATGACTTGGATGATGTGATAGCCGTAGGTGGTCTTAACCGGGGGACCGATAACGCCAATCTCCTGGGTCAACGCTGCATTCTTGAATTCTTCCACGTAATTGCTGGCAGGTGCCCAGTCATAGACGCCACCATTGGCAGCAGAACCGGTATCCTTGGAGAAACGAGCGGCCAATGTAGCGAAGTCTTCGCCTTTCTTCAGATGATCTTCGATCGTTGCAGCGGCGACTTCATTCGGTACCAAAATATGGCGCAGGAGAACCTGGGTATCTGTATGAGACAGATCTTTGGCCATTTCGTCCATGAGTTTGTTGCGGAGAATCTCCACTTCATAGACGGAGCGTAAGGTCTTTTCACTAATGCCGTAGGATTTGAACTCTGTGATGGTTTTCTTGTATTGCTCTTTATAGCCATCCAGCGTATACGGCGTCGAAGTAGCTGTTGCAGGTTGCGGAACGGGTGTCGGCGTGGAAGGAGCCGTAGTTGTCGTCGCTGTGGCAGTCACTGATGTATCTGGCGTGGAAGTCGGTTCCAGAGTCGCTGTGGGTTCTATCGTTGGAGTAGATGTTGGCGGGTAAACAGTCAGTTGCTGTGAACTGAGAGTTGGCATCGCGAATTCCGTCGGCGTGATGGTGGGAGTTGGAGTGCCATCGGGATAGAAATTGTAGGCTTCTCGCAGCAGGTTTTCCACTTCTTCAGCGCTGGCGGTGATGCCCCGCTTTTCGGCTTCCTGGCGGATTAATACTTCGTTGATCATTTGGTCAAGGACCCGTTGACCGATTGTGTCTGTGGATCCCAGCTGGGTATAAATATCCTGCTGTTCCTGGGACGTATCCATCCCAAATGTCTGCTGAAAGAATTGATAACGGTTCAACTGATTGTACAGGTTGACTCGCTCCAGACGGACTCGCTCCTGCCATTCACCGGTTTTGATCTTGACGCCATTGACTTCCGCCACTGGTTCCTGTAGTACTAGAACATTCAGTTTTAAATAGCCGTAGGTTAGCAAAAGGACAACGATCGCGATACCGACGATGGCGATCGTGCGGATCAAACGGACCTGTTGTCGTTCCCGTTCGAGGCGGGCGATGTGTTTCTTGGTGACAATTTTGGGATTCGAACTTTGCTTTGCCATATTGTTTTTCCATCACGCAAAGGCGGGGCATGGCTTAAACCCATGCCCCGCACCTGCTTTCCGGGGTTAGCGTCCCTCTTCGAAGGATTTTCCGACGAATGGGAGCAGGGCAACCTGACGTGCTTGCTTGATCGCAGCGGCCACCACACGTTGGTGACGGGCGCATGCGCCGGTCTGGCGGCGCGGGCGGATCTTGCCATCTTCGGTGATGTAGCGGCGGAGCAGGTCCGTCTTTTTGTAGTCAATGGTCAGCGTCTTGTCGGCGCAGAATTGACAGAACTTGGGCTTGGCAAAGAAGCGACGGTCACCGCCACCTTCTTGAGCCCCTTGTTGTGGTCTTCGATCTTCAGCCATTTGTTACTCCAGTCTTTCTGTTTAAGACCTGACAGATTTCACTCAAATCCTTCATAACATTGTCTTCGTCGTTGCATTTGGATTGACTGGCAACGGACGAAGACCTGTCAGGTCTGATGAATTAGAAGGGAAATTCGTCCTCATTGGCGGTCATGTCGGCGGCATCATCTGACAGGGGTTCGGATGTTCCGGCCCCATTTGCTGCATGTTCGCGACGGTCGCCCAGCATCATCATTTCGTTGGCAACGACTTCCACGCTGGTATGCTTGACACCTTCCTTATCATCCCAGCGGCGGGTCTGCAGACGCCCTTCAATGTATACCTGCTGCCCTTTGTTGAGATACTGCTTGCAGATCTCGGCCAGGTTGCCCCAGGCGACAACATTGAACCATTCTGTCTCATTGTGGCGTTCGCCATCCACTGTGTTCCAGGAGCGGCTGACAGCCACTGTAAAGGTGGTCACCGGCCGGCCGGAAGGGGTGTAACGCATTTCGGGATCGCGTCCCAAATGACCGATAATTTGAACTTTGTTTAGGCCTCGGCTCATGTCCTATCTCCTTATAAAAACCGAGAATTCATTGATAAAGCTTATGACACAGCGGAGAGCATATGTCGCAGGACAGTTTCGAGGTAACGAATGTTACGCTCCAGTTCGCTCGTGGATTTCGGGTCGAGGGTGACGTTCAGGAGAACGTACTGACCTTCGCGTTGCTTGTGGATCTGGTACGCCAGTCTGCGGCGTCCCCAAACATCCACTTTATCCACGTTGCCGCCTGCTTCAGTGACCCAACCCGAGACGCGGTCGATAACGCCTTTAAAAGCGGTCTCATCCAATTCGGGCTGGACAATGCAAACGAGTTCGTATTTGCGCATGAGGGATAACCTCCTTTCCATGGGATAGCTCCAGTTCAAACCGTGGGTTCGCCGGGAGCGGAAAGGCACGTATGTGACGTACCTGTTTCTTCCGCACAAAAAATACCTGTACGGGATTTCAAACGGGCTGTAGTTTATCACGATTCCACGAAAACAGGCAGGGTTATAATGAACGAACAGGCAGATCACGCTTTTAGCGGGACAACTCCTATTTCTGGCGGGTTGAAAACCCGCCCTACAAAGAGGTTTCAACCATGTTCGATCTTCCGGATGAAGAAATCCTACCACTTTCAAAAGAGCATGTTTTCTATACCTGGTCGGCGCAGGCAAAGGTAAACCCGATTGCCGTGAAGCGGGCCAAAGGCGTCCATTTCTGGGATGTGGACGATAAACGTTATCTCGATTTGAATTCGATGACCATGTGTGTCAACATTGGGCACGGGGATGAACGGGTCATCAAGGCCATGCAGGAGCAGGCTGCCGAACTCCCGTATGCCGCGCCGGGGATGACCACCCGGGTCCGCGCGCTCGCCAGTAAAGCTGTGGCGGATATCACTCCACACCAGTCCCTGACCAAAGTGCTGTTCACGCTTGGCGGGGCGGACGCCAACGAGAACGCGATCAAGCTCGCTCGCGGCTACACAGGCCGGCACAAAATCCTGACTCGCTATCGTTCCTATCACGGAGCGACGGCCGGGGCGATGGCTGCAACAGGCGACCCGCGCCGCGTCATCTGGGAACCGAACCTGATGACCGGAGTGGTGCATTTTCTCGACCCGTACCGCTACCGTTCCACCTTCCACCGGACAAATCCAGATATCTCCGAGGATGAATTTGCTCGCGATTATGTGAATCACCTTGAAGAGATCATCCGTTATGAAGGTCCGGAGACCATCGCCGCAATTTTGATGGAATCCGTCACTGGCACGAACGGTATCATCATCCCGCCGCAGGGATATATGCAGGGCGTGCGGGCACTGTGTGACAAGTATGGCATCGTCATGATCGCCGACGAAGTCATGAGCGGTTTCGGCCGCACGGGCAAATGGTTTGCCATTGAACATTGGGATGTTGTCCCCGATATCATGACCATGGCCAAAGGGCTCACGTCTGCATACGCACCGCTGGGTGCGGTGGCGATGAAACCCGAGATCGCCGCGGCGTTCAATGAGTACGCTTTCGAGAGCGGGTTAACTTATACATCGCACCCCATATCATTAGCGGCCGCAGTGGCGAATATCAATGTGATGCGAGACGACAAGATCGTCGAGCATGCAGCTGCGATGGGCCCCGTGTTGAAGCGCATGTTGACCGATCTTGGCGAAGCGCATCCTTCTGTGGGTGAAGTCCGCAACATCGGTCTGTTTGGAATTGTCGAGTTGGTGAAAGATCGAAAGACGAAGGAACCGATGGCTCCGTGGAACGGGTCATCGCCAGAGATGATTGCACTCAAGAAATATTGTCTGGATCATGGCTTGTTCCTGTACACTCATTGGCATACTGTATTGATCATCCCGCCTTTGATTATTACAGAGGAGCAGTTGAAGGATGGTGTGGATATTTTGGACAAAGCGCTGGAAATCACGGATAAAATAGTGAAATGAAAAGTGACGGTCACCTTCAAGGTGACCGTCACTTGCATTTATTCCCAATCTACATCTGGCGATCTGAAGAAATTAATCCCCATCTTCTCCATATGCCTGCCATGTTTGGCGAGACGTTGCTTGTACTCTTCCCAACTTGTGCCTTTCGGTGACCATGCCAGTTCGGCAAGACCGGGCAAACGCGGGAACGCCATGGACTCGATATCTTTCATAGTAACGAGTGTTTCTGTCCAGATGGGCGCTTCGAGACCGAGGATGTCATTTTCTTCGAGCAGGTGCATATAGCTGCCTGGTTCCCAATCGTACGCATCCTTGACACTAATCAATCCAGCCCAATCCAGCCCAAGCGGGAAGGAAGCGTCATATTTCATGTCGAGGTAGGTTTTGTTCGCCGGGGAAAGAATGATTCTGGCTCCCTGGGCTTTCGCTTCCTGATAGGTTGCGCCAAACCAGTGTTGGGCGATCGTGCCGGGCAGCAGTTCTGCCTCTCCGATCTCTGCCCAGCCAATGGGCTGTTTGCCGTGTGAGCGGACGATCTCCTGAATGCGCTTGA
The DNA here is from genome assembly GCA_964555335.1 of uncultured Anaerolinea sp. Taxonomy (GTDB): domain Bacteria; phylum Chloroflexota; class Anaerolineae; order Anaerolineales; family Villigracilaceae; genus Defluviilinea. The sequence continues at coordinate 15,443 of CAZKSG010000003.1, read as the reverse complement.
TGAATTTCTTGTAATCCTCTTCCGGTGTGGATTTGGCTTCATCACCGCCAATGTGAATATAGGGGCCGGGTGTCATTTCTGCCAACTCGCGGATCACGTCATCGAGGAATTGATATATCACTGCATGGTTGATGCTGAGTGTGCTGAAACCGACTTCTGTCCCTTCGTATAGAGGAGGCGCTTCTTCTGATTCATTGAGCTCGGGATACGATGCCAGAGCGGCATTGGTGTGCCCGGGGGTATCGATTTCTGGGATGAGGGTCACGAAGCGGCTTTGCGCATAGCTTACGATCTCTTTGTATTGTTCTTGTGTATAGAATCCGCCGCCGTTCCCGCCGACTTGTGTTCGGGCTCCATATTCGGTGAGACGCGGCCAGGATTTGATCTCGATGCGCCAACCCTGGTCATCGGTAAGGTGCAGGTGGATGCGGTTCATCTTGTAGTGAGAGATCAGGTCAATGTAACGTTTGACATCCTCCACACTGAAAAAGTGACGTGCCACATCGAGCATGGCCCCGCGCCAGGCGAATCGGGGAGCATCTACAATGGAAACGGCAGGCAGGATGAACGGTCCGCTTGGATGCGCCGGGATCATCTGGAGCAGGGTCTGAATCGCATAGAACAATCCAGCCGGCCGTGGAGCGCGAAGATCGATGCCGTTTTCTGTGACAATAAGCTCGTATCCTTCCTGCCCTAAATCCGTCTTGTCACTTATTTGGAGGCGGATGGTACCTGATCCGCTTTCTTTTTTTTGAAGGAATTCGCTCAATCCGGTCATGTCTTGCAGGCGATGAGTGAGGTATTCTGCCAGCTTAACCAATGTTTTGTCCGAAAAATCAGTGGAGATGAAAGTAGATGAGGAGAAGAGAAATTGACCTTGCGATGGATTGACGATTGATGGATTGGGGATTAGATTGAGCATGCTTTTTGTGAGTTCCTTTGCTTCGATGATACGCTGATTTTCCATATCTCACAATCTGGAAGGCATGTCCATGGACCTTCTTGTGTGATAACAGTGTATAAATCGCCCAATTGGAACAACCCCTCGGGACATTCCGGAAACTTTTTATACGACTTTGAGCGTTATTTTTTGAAAAGGAGATGAAATCGATGAGCGCTAAACGAGTTTTGAATCTGGTGATGGCTTTTATGATGCTGGTCACATCATTTGCCATCTCACAGCCTGCTGGTGCAGCATCAGAGGCGAGCGGACTTCGGTTCGTGCCGCCGCGGCTTGATGCCCCGCATGTCAACGGCGAGATCGTGGTGGCGATGGCAGATGCGAAGAATAAGAGCTTGCCGGCTGTGGTGGCAGATGCATTCGCTACAGCGGCGGAGAATGATGCGCAAGTCACGCGTTTGACAGCCAGTGGAACCATGGTGTTGGAAGTTGATGAAAACCAGCTCGCGTCCAAATTGGATGAGTTGAACCGTGACCCCAATATCTTATTTGCAGAACCCAACTACACTTTTTCGTTGCCCAAGGAAACAAGCGATGACGATGGCGGATATAAGATCAATTCTGAGTATGTGATTCGTTCGGTTCAGCCCAGCTTCGAATCGAACTGGAGTAACAAGAAACTCGTATCCATTGCCGACCTGAAAGGGATGCAGGTCAAAAGCGGGCCCAAGACCCTGGCGACCTACCCGAACGACCCGAACGTGTTCCAGAACTACGGTTGGACTGTGGTGGGTGCAGACATTGTCTGGTCGAACACCACGGCCAGCCCAGGCGTGTGTGTGATAGATACAGGTGTGGACACGAAACATCCAGACCTTTCTGGCAAAACTCTTCCTGGATACGATTTTGTCTGGGGAGACTCTGACCCGCAGGATGACAATGGACACGGTACCCATGTGGCGGGCATCATTGCAGCCACTCAGAACAACAAGATCGGTATTGTAGGCGCTTCAAATGCCAAGATCGCCGCGATCAAGGTCCTGGACGCGCAGGGTGTGGGCACAAACTTTGATATTGCGGCAGGCATCTATCACTGTGCCAACCGTTCCGATGTCAAAGTCATCAATATGAGTCTGGGTAGCTCCAGCCCATCAAATGCTTTACGAGATGCAATTCAATATGCAGTTAATGATGTAGTCGCTTCGAAGCGTAAGCTCGTAGTTGTTGCTGCTGGAAACGACGGTTCAATAAACCCCACGTATCCCGCGGGATATGCCGATACAGCCTCATACCCGCTGTTTGCAAACAAAGTAATTTCAGTAGCTGCATCGGGGAAGACAACTATTGATGGCGTCGATTATGATCTTCCTTATCCAGCCACCAATTATGGAAATTGGGTTTCGGTCGTGGCGCCAGGTGGTTCGATCTATTCCACCACGCCGTATGACAAATCCTTCTATCTGAACACCTTTGGCGGACTGGAAACACGTTGGGGCACGCTGAGTGGAACGTCGATGGCGGCTCCGTTTGTCTCTGCGGCGGCGGCGCGCTATTGGGGATACAAGCCCACATCTACGAACGATCAAGTGGGGGCGGCCTTGAAGAACACCAGTAATGGCGAGGTGTTAACCACCGGCGCAGGCAAGTGGGATGCGGCGACCATGACTGGAAAAGTGCAGGTCAACATCGCCAAGTTGATGGAGCGAGGTGCCCTGATCGCCGGCGTTTATGATGCCTCCACAGGTACGCCGTTGAAAGGTGCGGTTATATCGGCGTATCAAGGTAATGTGTCACGTGGTTCGGCAACGATTGCCACCACAGCAACGACCGATATCATCAACCTTCCGGTGACGGGTGGTAGTTATACTTTGAAAGTAAATAAGTCAAACTATACGACTGGCACCGTCAGTGCCTTCCAACACGAAGCTGCCATGCCGATCACCGCCGGAACCTGGACCACGTTTGCCGATACGGCAGTTCCGCCCAAGTCTGTTAATTTCACCATTGTACTTGTTTGGAAGGTCTGGCAACCGGCCGGTGGTAAGGCGATCGATCCACTACGAGGTCTTGATCTGGATATGGATGTATGGCTGCCAAATACACCGAACAGCACTGGTGTAGTGCAACCTTCCACGTTTATTGTCGGCAATCAAAGCGATGACTATAATACTAACGTTGGCAGCCCTTATGGTGCGATGTCCTCATTCCCCTATGCCCGTTTGGTGCGCGAAGGTGGATACATTGACGATGTCAAAGTGGAGACCATGGCAATCCGCAACCGGTTCGTTGCCAATGCACCGGCAACTGTGAATGTAGCATTGCCTTTCTACCCAGACACATATAGCGTTTATGTGACCGATTACGGGCAAACCATTGACTATGATAACGATGGTTGTGGAGACAACTACGGCCGTGGCGCATTCTTTGATCCTGGCTATGACAATACATGTGGCGGTAGTGGGACCCCCGGCATTCCGATCATGGGCACCTACCTGACCCCGTACATCTATGTTTGGAAGGATGGTGCCTTGACCAAATTCTCTGATGGATCGAGCTCCGGAAGTTATTGGGCTACGGGTTCAGAATGCAACGACCATTGGTGGAAGGCACTCAATATCACCAGCGGTTTGACTGACAAGACACCTACCTATGCAGACGATCTTGTCTCCAACCCTGGTGGCGAGTGTGATAAGGGTGGAGGAAGTGGCACGCCTGATTTCTTCCCCTATCTGTATTTACCACAGGGCAATTCGGGCATCAACTAATCGATAGAAGCGTATTCTCAAAAGGAGCCCGCGTACGCGGGCTCCTTTCTTTTTCTCGAGGTACAATAAGTGCAATGAACCAGAATGAAAATCGCCCACACGTCGATTTTTCCACTGCAGTCCCGTTGGGTGTAGGTGTTGTAGCCTTCTCTGGGATCTGTCTGCTGTTAATTGCCAGCCGTCTGGCATCGCCTCGTTCTGCCGTGCAAATTCCTGATACAGCTACACCGTTCCACTATCTTTTCATCGGCACGGAGCCGGGGATCTCTTCAGCGGTCCCATCACCTGTTGATGATGGCTTCTCCGAAGAGACACTTGAGCCAGGCGCTTCTGACTCGACACCGGACACATCAGCAGTGGATACGCCTCGCAGCGGATTTTCTATTACGGCACAGAGCGGGGTTTCATCGAGTGGCAGTTCCTCGTCCACTCAGGCGAGCGGTGACGATCTCACGGATAGCCCGGTCATCATTATTCCGGGTACACAGAAGTCGACGCTTACGGTCGGCGCGCCGTTGCCCACGCGTACATCCACACCCACTTTTGTGCCAACAGCAACGTCCACGCCTCTTGGTTTTACAAAAACCCCGATTAGTTTCGGAACCTTGTTTGCAACGACAAGCACTCCCGCTTCGAATCCTCTCCCCACAGGCACACCCACCTCTGCCTCCACCGCGCCGCTGAACGCCGGCACGTACGATGACACCGACTCACACATCCAGTATATCGGTAATTGGGTCAGCCAAAACAACGTTGGCGATGCCTACCAAAACACGTTGCATGTCTCCACGACCATTGGTAACTCGATCTCATTCCGTTTTATCGGCCAGGAACTACGGCTCTTTTTTATTGCCGGTACAAGCCTCGGTACCATCCGCATCACCATCGACCAGCAATCATTCGACTTGCTGCAGGAATCCGACACTACGAGTCCAAGCGAATGGGTGTCAACTTTCTATACAAACGGCGGGACACATACGGTCTCTATCACACATCAGGATGGCGGCTCTGTCAACCTCGATCAGATCATCATCCCTGAGATCATCCCAACAGCCACCCCTTAATCATTCCATTCCCTGAATAAACTCTCCAGGCTGGCACGCCGAACATGGGCGCGGTATGCGGCCGTCTCTTGTAGGATTCCCTTGACCGCTACATACAACTCTTTTTGGAGATATTGATTCGTGACGCCATTGCCGCTGGATAGGCGATACGCATCATTCTCCGGCTGAATGGAGATGTGCCCCCCGGCCGCCAGCCATTCCAGACCGATCTGTATTGCCGCCTCGCGTTGACCGGTTTCGACCGCTAATTCCTTCGTTTTTACATTTCCCGTGCGTTGGTTGATCACGTACTTTGCCAACCCGGTCAGCCGAGTCAAAAATTCATCGGTGCGTTCCTCTTGCGGTGAGACAGCAAATAGATGGATGCGGCGCGGTTGTACTACCGTCAACGCGTTCTGTAGATCCTGTGGTGATGGGGGAGTAGTGTAAATGGCCAACTCGTCCGAATGTTGCAGGCTGTAGCGTCCCCGCCCCCTGGACTTATCTGCCGCCTCAGCCCACACTTCTAGACCAGGTGTTTGCTCCACCAGTTTTGTCAGTACATCAGGTACTTCCATGCGATGGTCGATGAGCTCGATCTCACGCTTACGCAGTTCAATGGGTGGTTCCTGTACAACCCGGAACTCTTCGAATTGCAGTGAGACCTGCTTCTCCCCACGAAATGCGGATGCACGCAGCGAATAGGCGATGTCGAACAGACTGCCTTCCTCGGGTTTTTCTTCATCGGCACCGTTCCACCACAACATATCACGGACATTCCCGTTCTCGTCCTCCACCCACAACTTCAGATGTTCCTTCGCCTTCCCCAGTGTTGCAATGGATTTCAACTTCACATTGCGGGTCGCCAGGGTCAGCGATGGATTGCCTGCACCGAATGGTGCAAGCATCTCCAAAGAGGCTGCAAGGTCGATGTTGATCTCCTCCAGTCCCAGCCAGGTATCGATTTGCAGCGTTGGTTCTTCATGCGCAATGTTGCCGAGTTGTTTTTCCACTGCTTTGGCAATCCCTTTGCGGAATGCGGTCAGGTTCTCTTTTGTAAGTGAAAGCCCTGCTGCCATGGGGTGACCCCCAAAGCCGAGCAATTGATCCTTTTGAGATGCAATGGCTTCGGTTACGTGCAAGCCCTCCACTGAGCGTGCGGACCCACGCAGAATTCCATCTTCCGATTCGGTAAGCAGGATCGCGGGCTTGTGATATCGATCCACGAGCCGGTTGGCAACGATGCCTACTACACCGCCCGGCCAATTGGGCTGTGCCAGAACGATCGCTGGCTCTATGAGCCATTGCGGATTCTGACGAAGCAGTGTTTCTGCCGCGCCATGTACCTGGCTTGTCAACAATTTGCGCTGCGCATTTAATCCTTCGATCTGTGTGGCAAGGACGCGGGCTCGGGCAGGATCGTGAGTGAGCAAAAATTCGACGGCCGGGTTTGCATCGCTCAATCGCCCCAGTGAATTCAAGCGCGGCGCAAAGGTGAAGCCAATAGTCTCTTCGGTGAGCGTTTCCAGATTCGTGTTGGATAGCTCTGCCATGATCTTCAAACCCAGGCGGTTCGTCTTGCGTAACTCACGTAATCCCTTTTGTGCAAGGGAGCGCGTTTCGCCTCTTAGCAGGGCAACATCTGCAATAAGACCTAGAGCCACAAGGTCCAGCAACTCGGTAGTAACGACCGAATGACTGAAATCATCACTACGATTTAATGCCTCCGCCAGTTTATAGGCAACACCTACGCCAGCGAGATCCTGCAGGATGTGACCGTCTGACAGCAGCTTTGGGTTGAGGATGACCTTTGCCTTGGGAAGGGCTTCGCCAGGATCGTGATGGTCTGTGACGATTACATCCACGCCATGTGAGTTAGCAAACTCGATCGCTTCATGCGCGGTAATGCCGGTATCGCAGGTGACGAGCAGCGTCACGCCGTTCTCTATGATCGGCTTAAGTGTCTCAATGTGAACGCCATGACTTTCCCGACCGCGAACGGGGATGTAATACATCACATTGGCACCGAGTGACTGCAACGTTTGCACCAATACTGTTGTTGATGATTGTCCGTCTACATCGAAATCGCCCCAAACGCAGACTCGTTCTTGATTGCGGATAGCCACAAAGATGCGTTCGACTGCAGATTCCACACCCGGGAACGGTGTTGAGGGCAACTCATCGGGATGGAGAAAGGCCCGGGCAGCTTCAACCGTGGTGATGCCGCGTCGGATAAGAGTTTGCGCGATCAACGGGGGTAAGCCCAGGCTTGAAAATAAGGCGGGAACTTGAACAGGGTTGGGATCGATCCAGCGAGTCATATTATTTCAGAATAAACAAATGCACCGAGGATGCGTCGTTGATGGAATACGATTCGGTGACGAGAGTCCCATTTTTCATCAGATACTCCAGAATGAAATCGCGCTCATCCACTTTTTGGGTCTTTTCGATCCTTGCATCGTTTACAAACGAAAAGACGAACCAGATACGTTGTCCGCGTGGGAGTTCGTCCAGATCTTTGTAATATCGGGTTGCGTTTCGAGTACGGTCCTCACCTTGAATGACCGTTAGCCCATCCAGTTGATAGTAAGGTGCATAGTAGGTGAATTGTCTTTTTGCATAATGATATAGATAAATGATGTCGTCACTTTGCTTTTCGGCTTCTACTTTTTGAAGAATTGGTTTGAAATCATCCTGCAGGTAGCTTTTGGTGACGAGGAACATGTTGCTGACAGAAACTGCATTTGGCAGGAGGAGCACGGCGATCAGAATTCCATACAATGCATTGGATAGAGTTCTGGTAGAGAGCAGTAGCATAAGTCCTTCTATGCCTTTGGCAAATACAATGTAGACAAGGGGCAGAAGGTAAATGATCAGTCTCCCATGAAAGGGAAATTTCTCAAACCCCGAGACAAACATGTTAATGCCGATCGGTATGATGGTGATGCCGATCCATTGCCATTGCTTTTCCTTGAAGAAACGCCATTGCCCGTATAGATAGATCGGAGCCAGGATAAAAATGCCCGTCGGTGGTAAGCCGCAGAGAGTGGTGAACAGGTGACGCGTGGCCTGGAAAAACCAAAGCGGATTTTTCCAGGGTGGAACTGGCATGAACGAATTCAGATTTCGCCAAAATGTTGTTAGATATTCACTGGTAGTCTGGTGCCTGAGCAGGATCAAGTAGATCGCTAGGAACAGCCCTGCCCAGGCAATACCCAGGAAGCTGATCCAGAACAGCTTTTGTTTGTTGTGAATGAAATAGTGGACAAAGAGTGTAAACCCTGCACCGATGAGGACAAAGATCGCTGGATGTGAAAGACACAGCGCCAGAATGCCAATAATTCCTAGCTGCCAAAAATCCCTCCCGTTCGCTTCGCGGGAAATGTGGTTGAGAAAAAATAGCACGATGAGGATCGTGATCAAAATATCTGACGAATACTGTTTGAGTTCGGCGGAATAGTAGATCGGATAATAAGCAAAGGCAAAAGCGACCAGCGCAAAGATTGTCCCATGCCGTCCTGTTACCCGCATGAGTAATTTGTATAGAAGCGTAAGGGAAGCACAACCTGCAAGGAAGGAGATCGCCCGTAACACATATTCCGATTGACCAAGAAGGACCATCAACGCCTTGGTGAGGAGGAGAAAACCGAAAGGCGCTGCCTGTTCGTAGTCCAGCGGTTTTGTGACCAGTTCAAATGTGGACCGGCTTAATAAATTGAAAATGACAGCGAGTTCATCACCTCTCATGGACCAGTTTGGAACATACTTCGCTGCGCGCAGGGTGATTCCCGCCATGATGATCAATACGACCAGGATTTGGAACAGGCGCTCATAATGATTGGTTTGCTGATTCTTCTGCACTTCAGCGTGCATGCGGGGTATCCTCCAGGGTGTATAAGTCGAGTGAGCCGATTTATAACATAATCGACACCGATCGACATTGCGACCCAAGTATCAGGGGTCAGAAGTCATGTGTCAAGCTGCATAACCAATGCCCCTTATAAGGGTTTTGTCTTATGTTGATCCGCGAAGAGAGGAGATCTTACAAATGAAAAAAGCATTTAAATGGATTGGTATCGTACTTGGTTCTTTACTCGGATTGATACTTCTTGGGGCAATTGTGTTGTACCTTATTGGAAATGCCCGCATCAATAAGACATACGAATTCGCTCCCTCCAATCTCACCATTCCGACCGATGCTGCCAGCATCGAATTCGGAAAACATCGTGCTGAGACGTTATGCCAGGGTTGTCATGGCAAGGACCTGAGTGGTGTCAATAACTGGTTTGCTGCGGGTCCGCTCGGGACAATCGATTCTGCCAACCTGACGACCGGTGAGGGTGGTTTTGGGCGCGAAGCCACGTCTGATGAGGATTATGTGAAGGCCATCCGCCATGGCATCGACCCGGAAGGAAAGCCCATCTTTATGCCAGCGGTGGTTTCCACAGCGAATTTAAGCGACGAAGACCTGGGGGCGATCATTGCGTACATCAAATCGGTTCCGCCGGTGGATCACAAGACCAACGGACAACGCTTCTCTCCCCTGGCGAAGATCTTGTATGTGATAGGCATTTTGCCAAGGTTCCCAGTTGAAACCGTGAGTCATGAAATTCACGTTACCGCTCCTGAACGTGCAGTAACAGCAGAGTATGGCGAGTATATGGTCAATACCTACGACTGTCGCCTTTGCCATGGACCGCAGTTGAATGGCGGTCCGTATCCCGACCCGACGATCAAACTGATCTCGCCTAACTTGACTCCCGGCGGTGAACTTGCCTTCTGGACGGAAGAGCAATTTATCAATACGATACGCACCGGTACAACCCCGGGCGGGCATGAATTGAATCCAGACCACATGCCATGGAAAGATTATCGCTATATGTCTGATGATGAATTGAAGGCGATCTGGGCGTATTTGCAGTCGCTTTCAAAATTGAATCAGTATACAGAATAGTAGTGGAAAAGAACCTCCCTGCGGAGGTTCTTTTTATTCACGAAGTCCGGTACAGTATGGGGAACGAAATCGTGGAAAGTCCCGTTGTACCTCTCAGAAGGAGACTCTTCGTGAATCCCATAAAAAAGCCGATTTTGAAGGAAATTCGCACAATCAGCGTGTTTATTCTTCTGTTGCTGGGTGCATGTAATCCGACTGTTGCTACATCTACGCCGGTAGTAATTCAGGATTCGCCGACTTTGATGCTGCCGAATTCGACCGTTGCGCCAACACTTGTGCCGACGGTTGCGCCAACTTTCATCTCTGTGCCCAAACCGGTTTACCCCTATTACCGTCCGCTTGCTACAAAGCTGGAGAACGTTTCACAAACGATCGGTGATGTGACCGCCCAGATCGATTGGGCTTATGTGGACGAGGGTCGCGTTGCGATCCAATACACAATCTCAGGGCTGGAATGGTCAGATGGATCCACGTTGGACGGGATGCAGCAAGTTCAGATGAGCATTCCGGCTCTTTCGGGCTTCCGGTTGGGTGGATTTAGCGGTGCAAGCGGGGGAAATGTGAGTTATGCCCAAAACGGTGTGATCACCGGAAGCAGCGACCAGGCGTTGCTCGATGGGGCATTGGATGCAGACAAATATCCCGAGATTAATGTGAGGGTTGAAATTCCAGTCGAAGGACCAACGAAGGTCGGTACATTTCACTTGAATTTTACGATCCCGGTCGTGAATGGCATCAAAATCGAAAATATTGATCAGACTGTTGTTGCAAATCAGGTGTCCATGACCTTGAAGTCCTTGATCTTGAATCCTTCCCATGTCGAGGCGTTGATCTGTTTTCAAATGCCATCGTCATCTGATTGGGGACTCATGACCAGCGTGTTGACTGTAAATGGCAGAGACTATCCAACATCAGGCGCCGGCCTGGCGCAGGGGACAGATGGACGGGTGATCGGCGACCCAAATACCAATCGCTGTGACACTGTCGGCTTTGATATTGTTCCTGACGCATCAACAACATCTGTGACATTGACCATTCCGCGATTGCAGGCATCTGTCAATGAAGTGGTCACGAAGGAAGTGGTGGACCGGGCGAATCAACGATTGGCGGAGAGAGGCATTCAATTCGATTACGTCAACGTCGATCACGGCGGGAATATCCTAGTTCTCCAACGACCTGCCGGCGCAACCGACCCTGAGATCTATCCGTTGATCTGGGATGCAATGGCTGACCAGTATAACGGTCCGTGGGTGTTTACGGTTGAGTTACCGAAGTAGTCTTTCTCTTAAACAAGAAGACCTCCACAATTTGTGGAGGTCTTTGCTTTTGTATGGATCAAGCTGGGACTGTGACAGGTAATGGCTCAAAGCGCGCTGTGAAATGTCTCAGTAGTTCAGGAGCATAGGTAAAGCGATATCCATGAACAGAGTCGGCGCGATCCTTGATGCGGGCGAGACAGTCTGCCACGTAATCGAGATGACTCTGTGTGTACGTGCGTCGCGGGATCGCAAGACGTAACAACTCCAGCTTGGGGTAATGCCAAACGCCCGTTTCGGGATCGAGACAGGCGAACATGACCGACCCGATCTCCACGCCGCGGATGCCACCTTCACGATACAACTCGACAGCCAATGCCTGTGCGGGGAACTCGTAATTGGGAATGTGCGGGAAAATCGCGCCTGCATTGATGTAGACTCCATGTCCGCCGGTGGGTTGGATGGTCTGGATGCCTGCCTCGTTGATGCGTGCCGCGAGATAAGCGGTCTGACTCAGCCGGTAGCTGAGATATGCTTCATCCAGACCCTCGTACAAGCCGACAGCCATCGCGTCGAGATCGCGACCGGCCAGCCCGCCGTAGGTGGGGAAGCCTTCGCGCAGGATGAGTTCGTTCTTGATATCCTGGAAGAGCGCATCGTCATTTACACATAAGAGTCCGCCGATGTTTACAATCGCATCCTTCTTTGCAGACATGGTCATGCCGTCGGCAAGGGAGAACATTTCGCGTGCGATCTCTTTTACTGACTTTGATTCATAGCCCGGTTCACGCTGTTTGATGAAGCAGCAGTTCTCAGCGTAGCGCGCCGCGTCGATGAAAAATGGAATGCCGAACTCGTGATAGAGATCTGCCACAGCTTTGAGATTCGCCATCGAGACGGGCTGTCCGCCTCCGGCGTTGTTAGTGACCGTGATCATCCCAAGTGGAATTTTCTCAGGTCCATAATTTTCGATGAAAGTTCGCAGCTTGACGAGATCCATGTTGCCCTTGAACGGGTGCAGGTTCGTTGGATCGTTCGCTTCGTCGATCACAAGATTGGCTGGTCGCCCGCCGCGGGCACGGATGTTGGCGTCGGTGGTGTCGAAGTGCATGTTGCTCGGCACCCATTGCCCCGGTTTGACGCGGCAGGCAGCCAAAATGTTCTCGGCGGCGCGTCCCTGATGGGTGGGGACAAAATGTTTGAAGCCAAATATATCTTGCACGGCCGTTTCGAGCCGCACGAACGAACGCGCGCCGGCATACGATTCGTCACCGCGCATGATGGCAGCCCACTGCTCCTGGCTCATCGCTCCGGTGCCAGAGTCGGTGAGCAGGTCGATGAACATATCTTCGGCTTTCATCAGGAACAGGTTGTAGCCTGCTTCGGCGAGCTTTTGTTCGCGTTCCTCCGGCGGAATCAACCGGATGGGCTCCACGACTTTGATGCGAAACGGTTCGGGGGGGTAGATGGGGGTCATTGTTTGCTCCTAGGGTTTAGGCTTCTGAAGTCTTTGCGAAGCACACCTTTAGGTGCCAGACTTCGAAGTCTTTTGGATTAATCTTGGGTAGCGAGCCTGGCGTGTGCCCCTGTGTGTTGCCATTCGGTCTCCAATGACAAGGTAATTCTACAACTGACCCTAAAAAGAGACATGTGACAGACTTCGTGAATTTATACGTGATTTATCTAGATTCTCTAAGCCAGAGATGTGAACAAAAAGGGTAAACCCGTTCTACAGGTTTACCCTTTTTTGTTAATTCAGGCAGGCGGAGTTCATTTCAACCGCCGTGTGCGGCCTTCAGTAGTGGATAGGACGAGCTTGAAATTAATCCAGCTTAATGATAGTGATCTTGAACATATCCTTGGACGTGGTCACGGTGATATTGGTGTTGAGTTCCACGGTTTTGGTTTCGCCGATATAGGAACTCATTTCCACATTCTTGAGCGGATTGTTCGGGTTCTCGGAGTCATCGATTGGCAGAGGCATGGGGACAAGTCCACACTGCACAAAGCCCTTCGATGGCGTGAAACGGATGCTGAAGGTGATCGTTTCTGCCTCGCTGTCGATTTTGCCGGTGACCTGCCACTTGACATCCGATGTCTCAGTTTGATTGCAGCTCACCTTAGATGTCAGGATGACGTTCATTTGGCGTGGGGAGGTGATCTCCCCGCTAAATGTCCCGTCGTCGTTAAATTTCAGTGGGATTTGAGTCGTAGTCGAACCATTCCATTGAAGCCGTGCTTCCGGCGATTGGAAATCTGCTGTAAATGATTCGTCGACCTGAAGGGCATAACGCTGCAGTTCGCATCCGCATCTCTCGTCGCCTTTGAACTCGCCGCCAAGCGCATCCACCCACGCCTTGGATTGTTCGATCAACGCGGCGTGAGAGATCGTAGGCGGTTCAGCGGTCAGTTTTTTGTCATTTAATGCTTCATAGAATTCTTTACCTGCTTCGTTCAGCGCACGAGTCCCTTCGAAGGCAGTGGCAATAAATTGAGTCCGGCCGCGATCGCGGGCGATATGGTCCAGGAAGTTATCGGAGTTACCCATGGCTTTCATCTGCTTACAGAGTTCAATGGATTCTTTTCCCACGAAAGCCATATCCGCAGTTGGCACCTCCCAGCCTTTCAGCCCGCTGTGACAAGCCTGGCAGGGCTCAAACGTGTCCTTGATCAACACGTCCCCGTCTACATCGAGTGCCAGGTCGAACTTTCCGCCGGCATGGTTCGTGTTGGCTTGAAATGGCAGAACTCCGCCATGGCAATTTGCACAACGCGGATGTTGGAAGGTAGGCATCATCTTCTCGAACGCTTCCATCGACTTCTTCAGTTGGTTCTCTGACAGCGGACACATCAAATCGGTCTCCATCAGACTGCCCGGCACGGGCACGATCGGACTGGCCTGGGTTTTCGTTGTGAATGTTAGTAACATGGCAACCGCACCCAGGGCAGCCAAAAGCAACACAAAAATAAAGTTGGGTTTCACTGCTTCTCCTCTACAAGTTCAAATGAATTCAATATCGCTTGCATCACGCTTTGCGTTTTTCCATAATCCTGATTTTTGCTCCAAGTTGTGATCACAACCGAGCTTGGTCCACCGGCAGACGCATAGACTTGCAAATAATGCATATCCTTTTTCGTGTCGTTGAATTCATACAGCAAATAGGGACCACCGCTCTTGTCTGGTTCGATTTCTGTCTCTGCCATTTGGTCACCGTCTGCGTAAAGGGGAAATACATCGCCATAAGCCGAGTTCTTCCAGTACTCCACATAGGCTTTGGCATTTGGCCAGCGTTGCTCCTGGTTTTTCCATCGTTGAGCCTGGATGCGCAAGAAGACAACCTGATCTGGATCGTTGGCGGTCAGTTGATAGCCGGAATCATAGGTCACTGACCAATTTTCTGGTAAGGTCACGCGCCAATTGAATGTAGGGTGCGACAGAACCAAGCTGGACGCGGTTATCTCGATAACCGTCCCGGATGGCTCGGAAGGCGTGGAAATGGTTTGTGTTGTATTCGGTTGATAGGTGTTTGATACTGTGGGGGAGCTGCATGCTGCAAGCACTAGTACGCAACAGATCCATATAAGTGGATTTAATCTCATGTTAGTTGTTCCTATAAATCCCAGATTTAATGGGGAATTCTATCCCATCAATTCATAAACTGAGGAGATAGTATTTACAGAAAATAGATTGAATAAAATTAATGAAAAATGGATGGGCGAGGACTTAATCCTTGCCTGTTAGATCCCTGGCATAGATTTCCCGATAGAAATTCAGTTATTTTTTTGCCGCACGGCGTGTATTATCCTCCATATCCAGCAGGATCAGGAGAACCTTGGAAACCGCCTGCAGACCAAAGAAGTAGAACACACCAGGCAGGGGCTGCTGCAGGTAGGGGGAGAAGAAGTTGATGACGTTCAGGAAGGTCATGCCTTTTTCGAAGAACATGCCGTTGTAGTATTGCGCCATGAACATCAGCAGGGATGAAAGCCATGTAAGCACGTAGATGGTTAGCACAACCCAGGATAGGATGTCTGCCCAGCGGGAGAGCCGCAGGATGGAGTCGCGGTCAAAATAGGTGCCAAAATAGCTGGTTGGTTTTTCGGTCGATTCACTCATGATAGCCTCTTTTGTTAATTGTGTAGGGCGGTTCTCTGGTATGTCAGCCCGAAGCGGCGTCCCTTCGGGAAAATGACATGATCGTGCGGGTGGATTATACTTCGCCCTTTGTTATAATAATGGAAAGACTCTTTTCGCCGCAAAAATGTTCCTGAGGGAGGGACAATCAACGGCTGGGAAAGAACCGAAAATTCCGTCCTGCGGGATGTTTCCAATCAGAAAAGGCACATGACTATGACTACCGAAGAGAATACCACCAGCAAACCCATAGACTATATCCGCGAAGCTGTTCAAGAGGACTTAAGAACGGGTCGATTCAACTACGTTCGCACGCGTTTGCCACCCGAGCCGAACGGATATCTGCACATCGGGCATGTCAAGGCGTTCATGATCGATTATTTGATCGC
>CAZKSG010000002.1:0-69592 GCA_964555335.1 uncultured Anaerolinea sp. | reverse complement strand
ATGTGATGCGGGAACTGTCCGCGGTGGTTGGGAAAATCAAAGGGCTACTTGTGAAATAGAAAGAGCGACCCGTTCAAGCGAGTCGCTCTTTCTATTTGCAGGTCGCTGCCCGCTCAACCAACCACTCCCAGAATGACAGCCAACACCATCACGAGCACAGGGAGCGCCTCCACACCGTGGACAGCGACCGCCATCCAGTTGCTATGGAAGCGTTTGGCAGGTCCGCTGAACGCCAGGTTCGTGATCATGAGCGTGGGGATCGCCCAGGGTTTATGCAGGTGGTACAGTCCGAAGAGCACCGCGTTAGCGATCCAATCGTACTTTCCGAAGACGCCCTGCATTTTAGGCAGCAGGATGCCATGCCAGAGAAATGCTTCCCCTAAAAAGTAATTGAATGCAAAGCTGATCAGTGCAATTCCCAGCAGCCACCATTGACCGTGGAACTCCGGGGCAGCCAACTGTGACATCTCCATGAATGGAGCCGGTCGCAGATTGGGGAACAACCACTGCATGGGCGCCTCCAGATACCTGGAAAGGACCATGGCGACCAGTCCATCGAAGAGCGTGAGAGGCAGCAGCCACCAGTACAGCCGCGCATTGGGCTGACCCGTCCCCGGTTCGCGCGGGGTTTGCAGCCACAGCCGCTGGCGGATGGCGCTCCACTTGAGCGTGCCCATCTCACGATACAGGATCACGAGCGAGACTACGAACTGCCACGCCATGCCGGCGATCATCAAGATCCAGAAGGTGATGCCGGGGTGCAGCGGGCTGTATGGGATGACCGCCGGAGCGACCACCCAGCCCAACAGGGTCATCGGCAGGGTGGCAAGCGCCCAAATGCCGAGGATCTGCCATAGGCTGTATTGATCGCCGAGTGTTCCCTCTTTTTCAGGAACCAATTTGTATCGATCGTTTGCTACTGTTGTCATTTTAAATCTCCTACTTGTAAAACTATTTTTATGTCATGCTGAGCGGAGCGAAGCATCTCTCCTCCCACTAGAAGTCTTCTGGGTATGGTAGAGATTCTCACCTGCACTTGCGTCAGGTGCAAGTGTCGCCGCTTCGCGGCTCAGAATGACGCGCTTGCTAAAAGTCTGACGAAACCGTATTTTGCTGTCTGACCACAGGGTGCAGTCTTTCCATGTTCAGGTTCCATGCCATGCGGCGGATGATCCATTCGGCGACGAGCAGATTGGGGACCCAGCACAACCAGGCAATGGCACGATACGCCATCAGGAAGTCAATGCCCAGAATTCCGGAGAGCGGCGCCCATATCCTCAGCATGACGCCCGCAAAGGTCAAGGCATAGTTGCGGATCATCCAGCGGCGATGCGCTTCGATGTCCTTGTTGCGAATATGCCGGTAGGCGCGGTAGCCCGTGTACAGCCACAAACATGCCAGTGCTCCAAAGCCGAGATGAGTGACGGTGCCACCATACGAAACCGTTGCCATGTACAGTCCGCCCAACCCGCCGAACAGAACGCTTAGCAGGTAAGTGCGTCCCAGCCAGCGATGCACCTTGAGCCAGCGTCCTTTTCGGATGCCGGGCAAAAATTGGAACGGACCGATCATCAACGCCAGCATCGAACCGAGGATGTGCATCATCAGAAAGGCGAAGTGGGCCAGATAGACCGCCCGCTGTTCAGGAAAGAACACGTCTGGGTCGAGGCTCAGGTAGCGGCTGACCACCAGGGTGATGTAGATCGCCATGAGCAGCATCATTGCCCAACCGATCTTCTTCAGGATGCCGGGTTTCTTTGTTTCCATATTCTGCGTTTTCATTTCGTTTCTCCTTACATATAAATGGATCCGATGGACTGGCTGCCCGAAAACGGATAAGAATTTTTCCGTGCGCCAGTACTGTCGATTATGCGGATCTTGAGGCGAATCGAAAATCGAGCGATGGATGTATTTTGATGATTTTTGCCTACAACTTTGGATGTAGATGACCGATTCCCCCTACCGAACAGGCTGATTCCGTACTATTGTCCCGACCTCACCCGCGCCAGCAGGTCGTAGCGGCTGTCCACGCCGATCTTGGTATAGATATTATGCAAATGGGTCTTGACCGTCGCCAAAGAGATGACCAACTCCGCGGCGATATCTGCATTGCTCTTGCCCTGTATCACCTTCAGGATGATCTCCCGTTCGCGGTCGGTGATGCCGTATTTCGTGAGGAAGGACTCGGGCAGGGCATCCATTGCCAGCGGAGCCGGAGCCGGGTGCTGTAAAAAGTAAGCGATCAGAAATGCCCCATACAGCGCGTACGGGATCGAGCTGTACAGAAAACCACCTTCCCTCGAACGAGTGACCGCGGTCTGACTCAGGGACTCGGGCAGGTTGATGGTAGTTTCCAGATACCCTACGGTCGCGAAGACCAGCAAGCCGATCAGGAAATCGCGCCGCTTTGTATCCCAGGCGCGTCGTAAGAGTCCATACCCGATCGCCAGCATACAGGTGAACGCAAGGAAGTACCATACGCTCACGATCTTGAACCCAACCCCAAAGTGGATCGTCCGTGTGGCGGCGTCGAGTACCGCGCCGATCGGTGAGAACAACAGTCCATCGCCGAGTAGCATCATGCTCACAAGCCCGATCGTTATCGCCTTTCGGTAACGCATGTTGTACACGCCTGCAAAAAAATGGATGCCTGCCACAATGACGGCATGGCTGAGCACCAGGTCGGCGCCTGAAAGCCAGTACCATGCCCGTGCGGAGTAGTCCTCCACGTTTACAGATAGATATTTCTTCAGCACCACCACCACGAGAACCAACGTAAAACACAGATACAGAATGCTGAAATCGCGCAAGTCGGCTTCCCCTGTTCGCGCCGCCCAAAAGACGACGATGGCTAGGGCCGCCAGCCCGATCATGATCACAAGCAGGTCATAGGCGATCTGAAGGTGTTCCATCAACGAAGCTTATCATACTCCATCCTAAAGGAGGAATGTTCTGAAAGGGAAAAGCAGCGATACCTGTCGACATGAATAATGCAGAAGGAAGTGGTCAGGGTGGGAACAAACTAGGCAGGGGAAGGTGCTGTCCGCGTCGGGGCTGAGGGTGGCTATCTATAGTGAGATGCGCTGGGCGCAAGCGACCAGATCAGCCTGTTTCTTCATCCTTGTATTATATAAAGAAATAAAGAGAGCGACCTGTTGCAGGTCGCTCCTTGTTTGCCATTCAGGGTAGTTTCTTTTCCGCCCTGAGTTGGTCCACGAATTTTAGAAGTTCATCGATATATCTCTGAGGTTGCACCATATGAATTTCATGCGCGCCATTGATTTGAACGCAGTGGAGGTCGTTGACCAATGCAGTCATGCGTTCCACATCCTTGTCTTCCAACGCACCGATCAATCCCCAGGTCTCATGCCTGTATGCGCCAGCCCACAGCAGAAGCATGGGGCACTTCACCCGCTTCAGGGCATCTTCAGGAGAGAAATCGCGGCTCAAGTCACCATTGATGGTGGCGCGGGAAAAGTCTGTATCATATTCAGACAGGAATTTTTGCCCCACTCGTAGGTTATACGGCAGGAATGGTATATCGTAGGGAGTATCAGGATGTAGAGCGCGATTCAACCGGTCTATGAAGAACATACTCTTGATGATGAATTGCGGGATTTTCAACAGTTCTGTTTTCCCTTCTGCCGGAACTCCCACCTCAGATAGATATCGTTCAATATCCCGTTTTCCTGGCTTGCCTAGCACATCCACCGCGATCTGGAAATTCCGGGTCATGAATTTTTCGTCTCGAATACGAGGCCAGATGGATGAGAAGATCGGTGGATCCTCGCTGATGATGGCCAACACATCGTCAGGGGCATATGCAGCAAGCCAGATGGCCAACACCGCGCCTGAAGAAAGCCCACTGACGATGGCCGGTCTCTTGATCACTTCCTGAATGAAACAGCGCAGATCGTTACCGCAAATGTTGTAGGAATACCTGCCGGGGGTCCAGGTCGATTTTCCATGTCCTCTGAGATCGGGAACAAAGACATGGAATCGTTTTGAAAGCTCGGGGAGAACGCATTTATATCCCTGCCATGCCTCCATTTGTCCGGGAATCAATAACAGGGGAAGCCCGTTATCCGGCCCGACAACATAATTGAGCGTTACCTCATTGATCGTATGAGTACGTTCCTGAAAACCTTCCGGTATTCCAGCAACTTTGATCTTCGTTAACTTATCCATGCTGACCTTTCCTTCAAGACCGTTCCTTTGCTGTTTTATCATTTGTGATGCTGATCCCCTACCGTTAAGTGTAGCACTTTGGTATTGTGAACTCAAGCACTATCGAAGATATTCATTCTGTTGATATGCAGCAATGCGAACAGGTAATGTATACATTAAACGAAACGAGCCGGGTCTCCTGGTCCCGGCTCGTTCCATTTTTCTTGGATTTCTTGGAGGAGAAGAGAAGCGAACTTACGAACGTAACTGTATCACGCCCTTGCAGAACATGCTTGACGCAACCTCTACGTCACGCAGACGGGAATGCAACGGTTTTTATGAGACCTTCCTAATCTTGTACGGTTTAATCCGTTTTCTATGAAAAATCAACATTTTTAAGTACAAGATGTTTCTCCACTGCGGGAGGGACCGCCCGGAATGGGCTATGCTATACTCCCCTCCATGACCACCATTGACCAACTAAATGCGCGCAGCGAAGGCTATTTGCCCGGACTGCTGGGGATCGAATTCCTCACCATGGAGTCGGGACGTTTGACTAGCCGCCTCGTCCTACGCCCTGAGTTGCTGGCCCCGAACGGATATTTACACGCCGCTGCCGTGATCGCCCTTGCCGACACAGCCTGCGGCTATGGCACTTTCACCGATCTCCCGGAGGGGGCACAGAACTTCACCACCATCGAACTCAAGAGCAACTTTCTCGGCACCGCCCGCGAAGGGACCATCGCCTGCACCGCGACACGCGTCCACGGCGGGCGGACAACGCAGGTGTGGGATGCGACCGTGACCGATGAAGCCAGCGGCAAAACGATCGCGTTGTTTCGATGTACGCAGTTGATCTTGTATCCGCGTTAATTCTTAATTCCATCGATCATTAAATGAACAAGGATGAACTCTGAACAGGAGTCCATCCTTGTTGTGATTCTCGATGCGAGCTATTTCAGCGGCATCTCAAACGTTGTCGTCGCACCGTTGACGAGCACCTCATAGGTCCCATCGGGGAGATTGATGGTGTTCAAGGGGAGTTCGATGCGCATGGGCAGCATATCGCGGCTGCAATCGTTTCCCTTCGGGGAATAGGCGATCAGGCGCACGAAGTATTGTGTCCCTTCGCGGTGCATCTGCACTTCGCCTAACTGCGCGCAGGCATTCGGCAGGTTCGCCGAGATGACCGCGATCACCGGGCGGGGTGAGCCTAAGCCCACTTCAATCCTAATGTCATCCACTTGAACATCCTCTTTGACGATGGGCGTCTCTTGCATCCGCAATTCGCCACTGGTGATGTTCGATTCCAGTTGGAACTCTGTGGCTACACCGTTCACCTGAACTCCGTACGAACCAGCAGGCAATCCCACAACGCTCAGGGGAATCTTCATGCGGAATCCCGCTGTGTCCATCAGACAGGCTTCATCTGTGGAGGGAATTGTCCCGACGTTGAGCTTAAATGTGTTGCCATTTTGAATCACTTCCACAAATTCCACCTGGGCACATAGATCCGGCAGCACCGCCCCGATATCCACAAACACCGGGATGGGCGAGCCCACACCGACTTCCACATTCACATCGGACACATTCACGGTCTGATAACCCGCGGTCGCGGAAACATTCGGACTGACAGAGGCAGGTTCCTCTGTGGTAACTTCCGTTGCGGGCTGTTCTTCAATGATGGGCATGGATTGTTCGTCGCTTGAACTTACCGGTGTAACAGGGGAGCATGCGCCGAGTATCAACATGACGATAACGGTTAAAAACGATATGATCTTCATTTTGTCCTCTTTATTCATAAAACTTTTTTGTGGTGTTCCACCCGTTATGGACGAAAGATTTCGGAAAAGGTTCCCGGTTTGGCATACTTGACAACCCGGGTGTTTGTCTTATAATGTGACTAGTCAGTCATGTGACTGACTAGTCACATTATCGTATAGAGGTAAATATGGAATTCCTAAATGACTTTTTCGCCTGGGCATGGGCTCGGCACCACAATATCCTGAGTTGGTACATCCGCCCGTTGTTCATTATCCCTTTCGTTTATTTTGCCTATAAACGCAGTTGGAAGGGAATGCTCGTTACTATCATTGCGCTGGTAACCAGCATGTTCTGGTTCCCTGCTCCGCAGGCCGCTGACCCGATGGTGACACAGTTTCTCGAAGCCGAGCGGCAGTTCATCCTGGGGCCGATCACGGCGCAGAAGATCTTTTTCTGGCTCACAGTCCCTGCTTTTTTCCTGCTGCTGGCGATTGCCTTCTGGAAGCGTTCCTGGGGATGGGGTGTGGTGGTCATCAATGTGGCTGCATTGGGCAAGGTGGTGTGGAGCGTGTTCGAAGGCGGGCAGTCAGGCTGGGCGGTCTTGGTTCCGGCCTTGATCGGGATGCTTGTCTGTGATGTGGCCGTTTATTTCGGCGTACAATATGTGAACCGAAGAAAGCATCAACACGTTCTTACGTAATTGAGCGCAAAACGGGTCCTATTATGCCAAAGCAAACATTCCTGAACCTCCCGGCAGAAAAGCGCAAGGCATTCATTGAGATCGCCCTGGATGAATTTGCCAACAACGACTACAACACGGCCTCTGTCTCGAAGATTGTCGAGAAAGCCGGGATCGCCAAGGGAAGTGTCTATCAATATTTTGCAGACAAGCAGGATTTGTTCCTATACCTGTTGGATGTTTCCAACCAGGAGATGATGGGTGTCATTCAGCAATCGCCCCCTCCGCATCCAGATGCAGATTTCTTCGATACCCTGCGCTGGCAAATGTCAGTTACGGTACAGGCGGCGATTCGGTTCCCGGTCCATTCAAAGTTGGCCCGCCGGGCATATTCCTCCCCGCTGCCGTTCCGCGATGCGGTCTTTGAAAAGGCAAAGAAGATCCGTGATGAGCACTTTCAGGCGATGATCGCTCAGGCGCAGGCATCCGGGCGTCTCGATCCCACACTGGACCCGGCTGTGGTCAGTTCCATGGTTCAGGGGTTGATGAACGATCTCGGTCTCTTTCTACAAACAAAATTCGGCAGGCGCAGGGGGGATTGGATTCAACTCCCAGAAGTGGTTGAAGTGTTCGATCAGGTGATCCGGGTTTTGAAAAACGGGTTGGCCAAATAGGTATGCATCATGAAATGAAAAGAGCGACTCGCTGCGAGTCGCTCTTCCTTCCTAAATGTCACCTGCTTGTTTTATGAATCGAACTCTCCAATCTGATCCCCGTTCAAGGACACGCTGTAATGTCCACTGGGAAGACTGCCCAGGTTGAGGCTGGCTTCCAATGGCGTAGCGAGTGCCATGAGAGTGCATGCCTTGTCCTTTTCGGCAACGGCATAGGCTTTCAAGCTGATCTGGTTTTGATCATCGGGTCCGCTGATCTCCACACGCAGTTGATAACATGGCGTCGGCTGGAAGTAGGCAAAGTTCACCATCAGTTGCGGCGGCTGTGACTTTGCCATAAAGACGGATGATGAATTAACGGTAATGTCACCGGCCATGAGGTCACTGTCACCTGGTTGCGACGCATACGGATTGTCAAATTGAAGGGCGGGCTTGTCTGCTGCGTTGGATGTGCAGGCTGCCAGTAGCATAATCAACATGACCAATAAGATTCGATCTACTCGTTTCATTCTCTTCTCCTGTTTAATTAAAGAAAAGACGGCGTACTTATCGGAATTGTTCCTTGATAAATTCCGCGCATAGGATCCCGAAGTAGACATTCACTTCATACGAGAGCAACCTTGCCATCATCGGGTTTTCCTTCAACACGCCTGCAAGGATCAATGTGGGCCACAGGCTGTCGGGCTTTCCATCTTCCACTACTTTTGGATCAGCGGATAATAGGTCATCGAGCCGGTTCGAGCGGATGACATCCTGCATCCAGGCATCGTACGTTGCCGAAGCGGGGTCGAATCCGTATGGACCGTTCGCATCGTGCGCATGACCCTGGTCTGCGCTTGCGATAAAGGCGATCCGCGCATCGGATGCTTTGATCACGCGTCCGATGGCGCGCCCGAATTCGTAGTGGGTCGCAAAGGGGAGAAGGCGCATCGGACTCAGGTGAACAAGTTGTGGCTTGGGCGTGAAGCGATGCCCCATAAAGTAGAGCGGTACGGCTGCGCCCCAATCTAATGGGATAAAACATTCTGGTCCGCCGCTCGCCCCGTAAATGTAACGAACAACAGGCACGTTCATCTCTGTTGCCTTGTCTGCGATCGCATTGGCGAGTTTGGAATCCATCTCGAATTTGAGTTGTACATCCGGCGACCAGTCTGTTACTGCATGTTCTGCAATAGAAATGCTCATTGCGTTCTGCACGCGAAATCCATGCGGGTTGGCGATGATGATCACTTCAGGATTTAATGCCTGTACGTGTTCGCCCATTTTAACCATGGACTGACGAGTTAACTTCACAAGATCTGGATCAGAAACCGTTTCGGGGATCAGATCTCCTGCATGTGGAGCGATGCATGCATAAATCATTGTCATGAGATTTCCTTTCTACACAACCTTGCAAAAAATGATTATCAAAATTATAAGTCGATGTGATGAATGTCTCCATCGAAACCTGATATACTCTCGCGTCGTTTGCATCCAAGCAACGAATGGATCGTATGAGATAAAGAAAGGAAATGTGAATGAGTGAATCTTCTGAATACTGGGGCATCTCCTCCAGTATCGACTTGTATGACTGTGACCTGGCATTGATGCAGAATGCAGAAGCCATCCGCGAGTTCGTACACATCCTGTGTGACCGTATCAAGATGAAACGCTACGGAGAAACACAGGTCGTCTATTTTGGAGAGGATCCGCGTGTAACCGGGTTCAGCATGACGCAGTTGATAGAAACATCATTAGTCTCCGCACACTTTGCCGATGCCAGTTGTGCCATCTACCTGGATGTATTCAGTTGTGCGCCGTATGAGCCGAACGATGTGGCAGAATACGCCAGGGAATACTTCAAAGCTGCACACTACAACATCAACGTGACGTATCGTAAATAACAGTGCAACTGCTGGATCAGGAACTCCGAGATTTTCAAAATCTCGGAGTTGTTTTAAAAGGAACGACGTTCCTCTGGGAGTGTTCCTTCCCTTGATGATAGCAGTTACAGGTGCATCTGGTTTACTCGGTGGAAATTTAGTACGTGAACTCCTTGCGCAGGAACAGCACGTCCGCGCCTTGATCCATCAGGACACTCGTACCGTCTCAGGGTTGGATGTTGAAACGGTCTCCGTCGATCTGAACAATCCTTCCTCTTTAAAACGTGCCTTCGCTGGCGTGGATGTGGTCTATCACCTGGCAAGCGTTATTTCCCTCAGCATGGATAGTTGGGACGAGGTATATCGAGTCAACGTGCTTGGCACGCGCAATATAGTGGATGCATGCTTGCAAAGTGGAGTGAAGCGTCTGGTACATGTCAGTTCTACGCATTCGCGCCATCCGGAGCCATTCGATCAGATTCTCGATGAAGATCGCCCTTTGGTGACAGATCAAAGCCTACCGCCCTACGACCGTTCCAAAGCGCTGGCTGAACTTGAGATCCAAAAAGGACTCGAACGTGGATTGGATGCGGTCATTATTATTCCCTCGGCCATTGTTGGGCCATATGATTTCCGTCCATCGTTTGTGGGTGAAGGATTGCAACTGATGCAGCGCGGCGGCCTGCCGGCATTACCGACCGGAGGCTACAACTGGGTGGACGCGCGCGACGTGGCCTCCGGCGCGATCTGTGCCGCGGAAAAGGCCCGAGTGGGGAGCCGTTATATCCTTTCCGGGCACTGGCATTCCATCCATGATGTGGCTGTCATGGCAGCGAAGGTGAGTGGCACGCGTGCGCCGCGATTTGTGATTCCATTGCGTGTTGCTGAATTGGCATTGCCGATCCTGGAGAAAGTAGCGACCTTGCGAGGCTCGCAGCCGCTTTATACACATGCGATGCTGAATGCATTGAAGTCCAACCGGCATATCAGCCACGCTCATGCGACGCGCGATCTTGGCTATTCGCCACGTCCTATTTTGGAGACATTAACCGATACATTGAACTGGTTTGCTGCACAAAAGTCCACCGTATGAACCATGATCTGTCTTTTCGAATCGTCCTGGCGATCAGTTTGCTTGTGGCTGGGGTCGTTTTCCCTATATTATTTTTTATCGCTGCTCCTTATGGACGTTATGCGCGCCGGGGTTGGGGACCTCACCTTCCCAACTGGCTGGGTTGGCTGTTGATGGAATCGGTTTCGCCGACCGTGATGTTGATCCTGTTCGTCATGGGTGATGTACCAAAGACAGCAACGCTTATTGTGTTCTTCCTAATGTGGGAAGCGCATTACATTCACCGCGCCTTCATTTACCCTTTTACTCTGCGTGATAAATGGAGACCGATGCCTGTGGTTGTCATGTTGATGGGCGCAACCTTCAATCTGTGTAACGCTTTCCTCAATGGACGGTATCTCTTCGATCTAAGTGGTTCGCGCTACAGAGCCGATTGGTTGGTTACCCCTCAATTCATCGTCGGTGTATCCTTGTTTGTCATTGGCTTCATTATTAATAGACATGCCGACAATACCTTGCGCGGACTGCGCGCCGAAGGTGAAATGGGATATAAGATTCCATATGGTGGGTTATACCGTTATATTTCCTGCCCCAATTATTTTGGCGAGATCGTGGAATGGACAGGCTGGGCGATTGCCACCTGGTCGCTCACCGGTTTTGCCTTTGCCATCTGGACCTTTGCTAATCTTTCCCCTCGCGCCCGCGCTCATCACAAGTGGTATCACGCAAATTTCAAGGAATATCCGAAAGAGAGAAAGGCCCTGTTGCCAGGGTTGTGGTGATGCATGGACGGTGACTGTGGTCTACGAACTATTGTCCACGGTCCATTTCCCACCGCGCGTAGACCGCCTGAGACAATAGCCGTCCCTTGCTTTGTTCACGCGTGACCAATTCTCCACTATCAAATTTTCCCCCGAAGCCTTTCATCATCTCTTCCATCGCCTGCGCCACGTGAATGGCGGAGGCACGTACCGCGTAGACGGTAGTCACCACGAAGAGGGGATTCGCGCTCAGACACTGACGGCAGGTTTCCAATAGATCGGGCAAGGATTTATAGACTTCCCACACTTCGCCTTTAGGTCCGCGTCCGAATTTGGGTGGGTCGAGAATGATTCCGTCATATTTGGTTCCACGCCGCGCTTCCCGCTGCACGAACTTGACCGCGTCATCCACGATCCAGCGGATGGGCTTGTCGTCCAGTTTGGAAAGCACCTGGTTCTCGCGTGCCCAGTTAACGGATTTTTTCGAGGCGTCCACGTGGGTCACTTTGGCGCCGGCGGCCGCGGCGGCGAGAGAGGCGAGCCCGGTATATCCAAACAGATTCAAAACGTTCACATCCCGCTTTGACTGTGCGATCAGCTCGCTGAACCAATCCCAGTGTGCGGCAACCTCAGGGAATACGCCCACGTGACGTCCGGGCGTGGTCATGACTTTAAAGGAAATGCCTTTGTTTGAGTGGGGAAGCGGATAATTGAGAGTCCACTGCTCTTCCACCTTTTTCTTGAAATCCCAATGTCCGCCGCTTTCCTCGCCGGTGGAGATGAACACGGCGTGTGCGTTCTTCCATTCTGAGTCGAGCGAGCGCTTCCACATGGCTTGCGACTCGGGGCGTACAAAAACATACTTGCCGAAGCGTTCCAGTTTGAGTCCGTCGCCGCTATCGAGTAGGGCATAGTCGTTCCAGCGCGATGATTCGAGAAAAGTGAATTGGAGAGGTTTGGTCATGGATATAGGAAAGAAGAGGGAGTGGGAAAATCGGACAAACCTACTTGATTTTTACCTTGAAAGTTGTATAATGTGGGAGAAAGTGGTAAGAAGTGGTAAAACATAAGTGGACGCCGGTTGCGCCGGCGTTCACCTGTTAAAAAGGAATTATAGCACAAATGTTCTTGGGTCAGTTTCAGCATAATCTCGATGATAAAGGGCGTCTGATGATTCCGGCGCGCTATCGCGATTTGCTGGCGGCCGGTGCATTCATCACTCAGGGCTTCGACAGATGTCTGATGGTGATGACAGAGGCGTATTTTCAGGATGTGTATGCCCGCATCAATGCCATGAACATGGCAGACCCAACTGCCCGCATGCTGCGACGTTTGATCCTCTCGAACGCCTACTCCGTCGAAGTGGATAAAGTTGGGCGCATCCTTGTCCCGCAGAACTTGCGCGAGTTCCTGGGCATCGCCAACGGTGAACTTGTGGTGGCCGGGCAAGGTGAATACTTTGAAGTGTGGACTCCTGCAGAGTGGAAGACGCAAATGAACAAGTTGCAGGATGTGGAAGCGAACGAACAACGCTTTGCCACGCTCGACTTTTCGAAGAACGCGGTGTAAGGATAGGGCTCGAGCCCATCCTGGATAATCGCAAGGATTATCCCAACAACTATGAACACACCGCATCGATCTGTACTTTACAAAGAGATTATACACGCGTTGCAACCTCAAAGTGGCGGACGCTACGTGGATGGGACGTTGGGCGCGGGCGGCCATGCCCGCGGAATCATGGAGGCGTGTGCGCCAGATGGTCAACTGCTTGGGCTGGATGTGGATCCACAAGCACTCGCGATCGCTCGCAGGATCTTGGCTCCCTACGAAAATCGCATCCATCTGGCGCAAGCCTCCTACACATCCCTATCCGACCAGTTGAAGAATCTCGGCTGGGATGCGGTGGATGGTATTGTGCTCGACCTGGGTGCCTCGTCCATGCAGTTCGATACGCCCGAGCGCGGCTTTTCCTTTACGCAGGACGCTCCGCTCGACATGCGCTTTGGTCCGCATGTGTCACAGAGTGCTGCCGATATCGTAAACAGTTATTCAGAACGGGAACTGGCTGACTTGATTTACGAATTCGGCGAAGACCGGGACTCGCGCAAGATTGCGCGGGCCATCGTCAAAGCGAGACCGCTTCACACGACCCGTGAATTGGTCGCCGTTATCGAGGGTGTTTCTCCCCGCCGCGGGGACCGGGTTCACCCGGCAACGAGGACCTTCCAGGCGTTGCGTATTGCCGTCAATGAGGAGTTGGCTTCCATTGAGAAGGTCCTTCCGCAAGCGGTGGCCGCTCTGAGACCCGGTGGACGACTCGCCGTGATCTCCTTCCACTCTCTGGAGGATCGCATTGTTAAGGACTTCTTTCGTGAACAGGCAAAGGATCTGATCAATCCGCCGTACGAACGAATTTATGAACAGGAACGCAGCGCTGTACTTAAAGAGGTAAACCGAAAACCGATCGTGCCCTCGGACGATGAAATACAAAACAATCCGAGAGCCCGCAGTGCGAAACTTCGCATTGCAGAGAAAAAATAAGTTCTGCTGTAAAGATTTTTACCACGAAGGACACAAAGTACACAAAGGGGAAAGACAAAAGCTTAAAGTTTTTTCCTTCGTGACCTTAGTGTCCTTTGTGGTGAAAAAAACCGACCATCGCCCAAATATAAAGGTCGTTATGCAAGGACAGGCTACTCAACTTATTCACGCTTACAAACAAGCCCCCTGGCGTGTTCAACGTCAGTGGGTTGGTGCGTTTCTATTATTCGTGATCGGCGCGGCCATGATCGCTGCTCTCTATCTCGATGTGACTGCGCGCTCTGCTGTTGCCGGGCGCGAGATTCAGGAGATACGCTTTGAGATCACCGTCATCCAGCGCACCAATGCGGACCTGGAAACACGCCTTGCCAAACTGACTTCCACTGCAGAGATGGAACGCCGTGCGGTGGAGCTTGGCTACCGCCCTGTGCAGCCCGGTGAACTGGATTATGTTGCCGTGCCGGGCTTTGCCGCCCCTGAACCCACCATCCTGCGCGAAGCAGAAGACAGCGTTCTACCGCAACAAACCCTGCCTCAGGAATATTCACAATCGCTGATCGAATGGTTCGATGAGTGGATCAAGTTTGGAGGCGCGCAGTAATGAGACAGCAGTATGCCACCCGCTCTCTGATCCTTGTTGGAATCCTCGTTCTTGTCGGGTTGGGCGTCGTTGCCCAGATGATCCGCATCCAAAACAGCGAGCAGGCCAAGGTTTTCCTGTCACAGGGAGATATGTACGCGGGTGAGTTCCAGATGGTGTACCCAGAGCGTGGTGAGATCTACGACCGCAACGGACATTTGCTGGCAGGCAACCGCACAGTCTATGAAGTAGGGGTTAGCCTCGAAGACATGACCGACCCGCAGGCCATGGCTTACACACTGGGCGTGTATTTGGGTTTGTCCTATGATGATGTGCTCAACCAGCTCGTCAATGCACCGGAAAGCTGGGAGTATGTGGTGGTACAGGATTATGTCGGTGCAGAGACTGTCAATTCGTTACAGGAATTATTGCAGCAATTAAAAGATGCGGGTGATAATCGTCTGAGTGGGTTGGCGTTCAAACCACACTTCCAACGTAGTTATCCTGAGAATTCACTTGCATCCAATGTGCTGGGGTTTGTTGCCCGGGATGGACGAGGCTATTTTGGCATCGAAGAAAAATACAATGACCTGCTGGCCGGCAACCCGGTGCAGGTATGGGTCCCGCGCGACCCAAACAAAGCCATCGACATCCCTCGTGTTCCCAATGGCACAACCCTGGTCCTCACGATCAACCGCGACCTGCAATCGAAAGTGGAATCCATTCTCGACCAGGCACTTACCGATTACGGTGCTGAGAACGGCACAATCATCGTCATGGACCCGCATAACGGCGAGATCCTGGCGATGGCTACCACTCCACGCATGGATTTGAACAATTACGGGGATTATTTCTCGTTGTTCGATAACGGCAGCAAGTACAACCCTTCGATCGGCATGGCGTATGAGCCGGGCTCGGTCATCAAGGTGTTGACGATGGCGGCAGCGCTCGATACCGGCACAGTCACCCCAGATACAACCTACGTGGACACAGGTGCGATCGAAGTCGGCGGTATCACCATCCGCAACTGGAACCGCGATTCGTGGGGGCAGCAGGATATGGTGGGTTGCCTGCAACATTCCCTCAATGTGTGCCTGGCTTGGATCTCCTCCCAAATGGGGATGCAAAACTTTTATGGGTATATGGAACGTTTTGGGTTTGGGCATACGACCGGCATCGATCTGGCCGGAGAAGCGCTGGGCAGGCTCAAGGTCCCTGGGGATACGGATTGGTATCCTGTGGATCTTGGCACCAACGCGTTCGGCCAGGGTATCACAGTTACTCCATTGCAAATGCTCATGTCTGTTTCAGCCATCGCAAACGACGGAAAAATGGTTACGCCGCATGTCTTGTATTCCATGATCCGTGATGGGCATCAATACAATGTCCCTTCCCAATATGCAGGCTCACCCATTAAATCTGAAACAGCTCATACGTTGACCAAAATGCTGGCATCCTCGCTTGAATTGGAATCAT
Source organism: uncultured Anaerolinea sp. (assembly GCA_964555335.1). Classification (GTDB taxonomy): domain Bacteria; phylum Chloroflexota; class Anaerolineae; order Anaerolineales; family Villigracilaceae; genus Defluviilinea. Next base: position 54,016 of record CAZKSG010000002.1, on the reverse strand, counting down.
CGCAGGCGTTGCTTCCGGGGTATCGACTGGCAGGCAAGACCGGCACGGCCCAGATCCCCACTGAATATGGGTACGATTCCGACCACACCAATGTATCGTTCATCGGTTGGGGTCCGGTAGATGACCCGCAGTTCATGGTCTATGTGTGGCTGCAAAAACCCAGCACCTCGATCTGGAGTTCTGAAACCGCTGCCCCTGTCTTTTCGAAAGTTGCCGAGCAAACGGTCATTCTTCTGAACATTCCTCCCGATGTTGTTCGCAGTCAACTGGTAAACAAATAAGATGCTTACCCTCGCCGACGCGCTCGAAGCCCTGACGACGTTTCGTCCCATCGCTACAACGGTCATTACCGAAGCGGTGATCGACTCGCGTCAGGTCATTCCGGGCTGCATGTTCGTGGCCATTCCCGGCGAACGAGTGGATGGACATGACTTCATCGGTGATGCATTTCGACGTGGTGCCTCCTTTGCGTTGATCCAACAAGATGTAGACGCCTCCTTCCGAACCGTGGACCTGCGTACCGTTTCATCGGTTGATTCCTTCGTCCGTGAAGATCTTGTCTCGCCAGTTTGCCTGCGCGTGGATAACACAGTGTCTGCCATTCAGCAGATCGCGCGCTTCTGGCGCCGCAAACTGGACTTGCGCGTGATCGGTATTACCGGCAGTGTGGGCAAATCCACCACCAAGGAAATGATCGCCCAGGTATTGAGCACCCGTTATCGCACGCTCAAGACCCCTGGTAACCTCAATAATGAGATCGGGCTTCCATTAACCATCATGCGCCTCAGCCCGGGTCATCAACGCGCCGTCCTGGAAATGGGATTTTATGTGATCGGCGAGATTTCCTTCCTGTGTGATATTGCTCTGCCGCAGATCGGTGTAGTCACCAATATCGGTACGGTCCATGCAGAGCGTGCCGGTTCGCAGGAAAACATTGCCCGTGGAAAATCAGAACTTGTACAGGCACTGCCTCCGGCTCCCGATGGAGTTGCCATCCTGAACTTTGATGACCCCTGGGTTCGCAAGATGGAGGAGAAGACCAAGGCGCGTGTCCTGTTCTATGGCCTGTCTCCCGAAGCAGAATTGTGGGCCGATAACGTTGTGGGGCTTGGACTCGATGGTATCCGCTTCCGGCTTCATTACCATGGCGAAACCCTGCATGTGAAGATTCCGTTGATCGGGCGGCATTCCGTCCATACCGCCTTGCGTGCGGCCGCCGTTGGGTTGGCTGACGGTATGAATTGGCAGGAGATTCTTGAAGGACTAAGCCAGGGACATACTCAATTACGTCTTGCTGCCGTCCGCAGCCAGAATGGTGCCTTACTGCTCGATGATACCTACAACGCATCACCTGAGTCCATGCTGGCGGCGTTAAACCTGCTCGATGAGTTGGATGGACGAAAAGTGGCTGTTCTGGGCGACATGCTGGAACTGGGCTTGTACGAACGCCAGGGGCATGAGATGGTCGGTTTGCGCGCGGCACAGGTTGCAGATGTGTTGGTCACGTTGGGGTCGCGCGCCCGCATCATCGCCGATGCCGCACGCCGTGCTGGAATGAAGAAAAACCAGGTTGTTGAATTCGATGAATTTGATCCACTCATGGAATGGTTGAATGTGAACCTGACATCGAAGGATGCTGTCCTCATCAAAGGCTCTCATGGGCTTCGCATGGATCGGATCTCGTCCCTGTTGGAGACACATTCATGAAACAGACCACCTTTGTCTTGAGCCTGGCCATGCTTTCCTTTGTTATGACGGTGATCTGGGGTTCGCCTTTATTGCGTGTACTACGTCATTTCAAGGTCGGCAAGATCATCCGCGTGGATGAGCCGGGTCATCATAATGTGAAGATGGGGACGCCTACCATGGGCGGTATTCTGTTCATTTTGCCCGTCCTTTTGTTGACCGGGCTTCTCAACGCTGCTGTGTTGATCGGTCTGAAGGTGATCGGGCAGTCTGTATTGGTGCCATTGATCGTGATGGTGGGTTACGGCCTGCTCGGCGCGCTGGATGATTGGGAGGGTATTCGCGGAAAACGTCGCGGTGAAGGGATGCGTGCCCGTACGAAATTCTTGGCACAGGTTATCCTGGCTCTGGGCACGGCTTTTGTTCTGAAATACATGCTTGAGGTTCCTGAGATGCGCGTGCCAGGGATCAAGGGTGTGATCGATCTTGGCTGGTGGTATATCCCGATTGCGGCATTTATCATCGTTAGCGAATCAAATGCAGTGAACTTTACTGATGGACTCGATGGTCTTGCCGGTTTGATCTCTGCCACTATGTTCGTTGCGTTCGGTGGCATTGCCTTAATCCATGGTTTTGATTACCTGGCACGTTTCTGTTTTACGGTAGTAGGCGCTTTGTTTGGTTTCCTATGGTTTAACGTCCACCCGGCAGAACTGTTCATGGGGGACACAGGGTCGCTTGCCTTGGGCGCAACACTGGCAGTTGCCGCTTTGATGACCGGGTTCTGGCCGTTACTGCTCGTTATCGGCATTGTCCCCTTGAGCGAGGCGTTGAGCGTTGTGATCCAGATCACGTATTTCAAATTAACCAAAGGCAAGCGTTTCTTCAAAATGACGCCGATCCATTTGCATTTTGAGTTGCTTGGCTGGAGTGAAACGCAGGTGGTGCAGCGTTTTTGGTTGATCGGTCTGTTGGCTGCCATGCTCGGCATTGGACTGGCATTGGTGTAAAAATGAAAGATTGGAGTGGCAAGCGTGTCCTCATTCTGGGAGCCGCCCGTCAGGGACTGGCTTTGGCGCGCTGGTTGTCGGTTCACGGTGCTCATGTCACATTGAGTGACACGCGCAGCGCGGACGATCTGCGCCTTGCTCGCGAATCGCTTGCCGAATTCCCGATCGATTGGGCACTGGGCGGACATCCGTTTGAGTTGCTGGACTCGACCGATGTGCTTTGCCTCTCCGGTGGAATCCCGCTCACGCTGCCAATCGTAGTGGAAGCCATGAAACGGGACATCCTCCTTTCGAACGATTCGCAGATCTTCATGGAAGTGGTTCCCTGCAGGACCATAGGGATTACCGGCTCAGCAGGCAAAACCACGACCACGACGCTGGTTGGACAGATGGCAAAGAACGCCTATGGTGACAAATCATATGTGGGCGGAAATATTGGCGACCCGCTCATCCATTACGTGGATAACATGAAGACCGACGATATCGCCATCCTTGAATTCTCTTCCTTCCAACTCGAGCAGATGACGATCTCGCCGAATATCGCTGTGATTCTCAATATTACGCCAAACCATCTCGATCGCCATGGCACGATGGAAGCATATACCACTGCCAAGGCGCGCATCCTTGCATCCCAAACCCGAGACGATGTTGCCGTCCTTGGACGGGACGATAAAGGTGCGTGGGCATTACGCAATCAAGCACATGGAAAATTATTTGCCTTTAGTCTGCACGAACTCGATGAAGGACTGAACGGCGCATACTTTGATAATGGTTTGTTGAATCTGCGCGATGGGAATGCCTATGTGCCGTTGCTGTTGCGCGAAAAGATCTTTGTGCGCGGCAACCATAATGTGTTGAATGTTCTCGCTGCGTTCACTATTGGGCATGCCGCGGGTTTCCCGCTGGATATCATGCTGGAAACCGTGGAGGAGTTTCGCGGTGTGCCACATCGACAGGAGTTTGTTCGTGAGTTGAACGGAGTACGTTGGTACAACGACTCAATGGCCAGCGCTCCTGAGCGTAGCATTGCCGCCATCCGTGCCTTTGATGAGCCGATCGTGTTGATGCTCGGCGGGCGTGACAAGAATCTGCCGTGGGAAGAGTTAATGCAGCTCGTCAATGAGCGTGTCGATCATGTGGTCATTTTTGGTGAGGCGGCTGAAAAGATTCAGAAAACGGTGAATAACCTCGGGCTGCGCGAGAAGCGTTTTTCCCTTGCGCGTGTGGGGGGGCTGCGTGAAGCGGTCCACAAGGCGGCGGAAATTGCTGAAGCAGGTGATGTCGTCCTGTTGTCTCCCGGAGGCACGAGCTTTGATGAATTTAAGGATTTTGCCGAACGTGGAGAAAGGTTTAGAGCATGGGTACAAGAACTTTCGTAAATGGTCGCGTGACGTTCTCTCCGGCGAAAAACGCGGCGCGTGGTTTCGATATTCCGTTGGCGTTAACGGTGACCGCGTTGGTGGTGTTCGGCTTGATCATGCTGTACTCCGCCTCCTTCGATTTTTCGTTCAATGAATATGGTTCGTCAACCTACATGTTCACCCGCCAGGTGAAATGGCTGGGGCTGGGACTTCTGCTCGCGTTTGGACTTTCCCTGTTCGATTATCACAACTGGCGCCGCCTCGTTGTAGTTGCCATGCTTGGAACGATCGGATTGCTGGTTGTTGTATTGGTCATCAATGAGATCCGTCTTGGTGCATCGCGAACTCTGTATGAAGGTTCATATCAACCTTCTGAGATCGCCAAGTTGGTTGCAGTGATCTATCTCTCTGTGTGGTTGTATGCGAAGCGGCAATTTTTGCACGACATCAGCTTTGGCTTGTTCCCACTTGGCGTGATCCTGGGGATCATCGGTGGCTTGATCTATTTGCAGCCCGATCTGAGCGCGGCAGGGACGGTGTTGATCCTCGGCGGTCTGTTGTTCTTTCTGGCAGGAGCCGATATCAAGCAGATCCTGTTCCTGCTGGTGTTGGCAGTGGTCATGGCATGGGTAGTGGTTCAGTTCAGCGCAACCGGACAGGATCGTGTCAACTCATTTCTTGCCGGTTGGCAGGACCCAACCCATGCTTCCTATCATGTCCAGCGTTCGTTCGAGGCAGTCATCAAAGGCGGCGTCTTCGGCGTGGGGCTCGGTCAGGCAGACACCAAATTGACCGGGCTGCCCTTTGCCCCAACCGACAGCATTTTCGCTGTCATTGCCGAGGAACTGGGATTGTTCGGTTCGGTGTTGTTACTGAGTCTCTACGCGGCGCTTGTCTGGCGCGGACTGGTCATTGCACGCCGCGCGCCGGATATGCTGGGTACATTGCTTGCTTCCGGCATCACATTCTGGATCGGCATTGAGGCGCTCATCAACATGGCTGTGATGGTGGGGCTGATGCCCTTCGCAGGCAATGCACTACCTTTTATCAGTGCGGGTGGTTCGAATTTGGTATCCACGCTGTGCGCGATCGGCATCATGCTGAACATCTCGCGTCAAAGCAGCGAAACGGTAAAGATGGAAGAAAATGAATGGAGGTCTTTCGGTGCGGTTGTTGATTTGCGCCGGGGGAACGGGAGGCGGAGTGTATCCCGCACTCGCCGTTCACAGCGCCCTAATGGCTAGGAAGCCCAGCCTCGACACGCTCTGGGTGGGCGGCGAAGGCGGCATGGAGGAATCCCTGGTAAGACGCCAGGGTGTCCACTATGCCTCCATCCCTGCCGCGGGCGTGCATGGCGTAGGCATGGCTGTGTTGCCGCGCAATCTTGTCACGATCACGCGTGGCATCCTTGCCTCTCGTCGCATCTTGAAGGAATTCAAACCCGATGTGATGTTCTTTACCGGTGGTTATGTGGCCGTGCCGATGGCACTCGCCGGACGTTCCCTGCCATCTTTGTTGTACGTGCCCGATATCGAACCGGGCATGGCGCTTAAATCACTGGCTGGAATGGCAGATGCCATCGCAGTGACAACAAATGAGTCGCAACAGTTCTTTAAAAAGAAAGTGTATGAGACGGGATATCCGCTTCGCGCCGACCTCGCACTTTGGGACCGCCAAACAGCGATATCTCACCTTGGCATCTCCGGCGAACGCCCTGTGCTATTGGTGTTCGGCGGCAGCAAAGGCGCTCATTCCATCAACAATGCTGTGAACGCTCACTTGCGTGAACTGCTTCAGAAGTTCGAGTTGATTCACATCGCAGGTGAGCTGGATTGGAATCTGGTAAAGAGCATACGCGAGCAGCTTCCTGTGGATCTGGCAGCTCGTTATCATGCCATGCCGTATCTTCACGAGATGGGTGCCGCCCTCGCCGCTGCAGATCTGGTGGTCTCACGTGCAGGAGCGTCGAGCTTGGGTGAGTATCCGCTATTTGGGCTGCCCGCCATTCTGGTACCGTACCCACATGCGTGGCGCTACCAGAAAGTGAACGCCGATTATCTGACCCGCCGCGGTGCGGCCATCATTTTGCAGGACCATCGTCTCAACGATGAACTGCTGTCGACATTGAATGTGCTGATGGAGAATCCGAACAAGTTGAAAGCCATGCGTGCGGCCATGTTCGAATTATCGCACCCACGCGCTGCAGAGAAGATCGCCAGTGCTTTGATCGACCTGGCTGGAGAGTGACACCATGATGAGCATTGTTTATGTCTTCTGGATGTATGTAATTCTTTTTGGACTCGTCGGCTGGATGCGCGGCTGGGCAAAGGAATTGCTTGTCTCGTTCAGTGTGATCCTGGCGCTGGCGTTGAATCATGTCTTGCGGAAGTACATTCCGATTGCCCAGAACCTGGCAGATACCGACCCGTCCCTCTTCTGGGTGCGGACGATCATTCTGCTTGTGTTGGTGTACTTTGGGTATCAGACCGTGATCAGCATTCCGCACCTTGCCGCAAAGAGCCGGACGGATAAATTGCAGGATACTCTCTTTGGCGCTTTTCTCGGCGGGTTGAATGGATATCTGGTGGCGGGCAGCATCATGTATTACATGCATGTCGCCGATTATCCGTTCCGCGAGATCGTGTCCAAACCGACCGATAGTATTGCTGTAACGGTAAACCAGATGATGTTGTACATGCCGCCGCAATTGCTCGGTGAACCTGGCATCTACTTCGCCATCATCCTGGCGTTTGTTTTTGTGCTGGTTGTGTATATCTAACGACAAGAATACAAGAGATTAGAAGATTATTCATGACACACGTCCATTTCATTGGCATCGGGGGCAGCGGACTTTCCGCCATCGCCCGCCTCCTGTTGGAGAGCGGATACACGGTGAGCGGATCGGATCGCGCCATGACTCCCTTTGCTGATGAAGTTCGTAAAGCTGGTGCAACCGTGTACGTGGGACACCACCCGCGCAATCTGGAAGGAGCCGACTGGGTCGTGCGTTCTGCTGCGATCACGGAGGATAACTCCGAGGTCAAAGCCGCGAAGCGGATGAACATCCCGGTGTATAAGCGTGCCGATTTCTTGGGCGAGTTGATGTCTGATAAGGTGGGCATTGCCATCGCCGGCACACACGGCAAAACCACCACGACCGCCATGACATCCTGGGTCCTGAGCGAACTGGGACGCGATCCATCGTTTGTCGTTGGCGGCGTGATCAACAATCTCGGAGTCAATGCACGGGCCGGCAAAGGCAACACATTCGTCATCGAAGCGGATGAGTATGACAACATGTTCCTCGGTCTCAAGCCGCAGATCGAAGTGGTGACCAGCCTCGAGCATGACCACCCCGATTTCTTTCCGACCTTCGACGATATGATGGACTCATTCAAGAAGTTTGTAGACTTACTGCCCGCCGATGGGACGTTCATTGCCTGCGTGGAAGATGCTGGTGCCATGGAATTGATCTCGTATGCGCGCAAAGCCGGGAAGAACGTTGTCGGTTACGGTGTGCAGAGCGAAACCACCATCAACAGTCCACTGTGGGTGATGGGGCGCGAAGTGAAAGCCAACCAGCGCGGTGGGTTCAACTTCGTCGCTTCATCCAATCTTGGGAGTACCGGGCTTGGATCAGTGGAAGTATCGTTACAAGTCCCGGGTGTGCATAATGTTCGCAATGCACTGGCTGTTTTGGCGATCACCGATATTTTGGGGCTGCCCGGTGAGAAAGTGGCCAGGGCTTTGGCTGAGTTTACCGGTACGGGACGTCGCTTCCAGTTGCGCGGCGAAGTGAACGGCATCAGCATCTTCGATGATTATGCCCACCATCCCACCGAGATCGTGGCCACACTGGCAGGTGCACGGGCTCGCTATCCCGAACAGCGCATTTGGGCTGTGTGGCAGCCGCACACTTACTCACGCACCAAGACCCTCTTCCTCGATTTTGCACGTGCCTTCAAGGATGCAGATGAGGTGATCGTCACCGAAGTGTACGCGGCGCGTGAACCGAAGGAAGACTTTACCTCTGCCGAGATCGTCAGCACCATGCCTCATCTCTCAGCCCGTTACATCGAGACATTGCCGGAAGTGACTCTGTACCTGCTTAAGAATTTGAAACCAGGCGACGTGGTGCTTGTCCTTTCCGCAGGCGATGCAGACCAGATCAGTACAGATGTGATCAAAGGATTACAGGAAAGGTAACTGCCATGAATCAAAAGCCCATACTTGCACATCGTTCCCGGAACTCCTCTTTGCTGCCATTGAATACTGCTTTGAAGGAGGCAAAGGTATTCTCGCCTCCTGATGTACACAGGCCTCAGGCAGATGAGCAGCGTGCCTCTATGTTGATCGAGAACGTGAAAAAGCAGCACCGGAGAACATCTCCCTTTGCATGGATGGGGCAGCCGTTCCCCGATGAATACAAAGAAATGGTTGCGGCAGATGTCCGATGAAGATAAAAAAACGGCCCACCCCGAGACTAATTTCCTGCCGCCGTTAAAAATGGTCCTGGCTTTCTTTGACAAGGAATCCCGTCAAAGGAAAAAGAAAGCCGCCAACCTTGAAGACTCGGATGAAAAGAAAGTTGAAAAGCTGATCGAGAAATTAAGCGAAAGCGAAAAAGACAAATAGCTGGATATGACCGTTATGACTGCACCGATCGATACGTTGTACGCCAAACTTGGCGATAAGGTGAAGGAGAATGTTTCCCTTGCACCGTACACTTCCGCGCGCATCGGCGGACCTGCGGATGTGCTTATTACTGCCGAATCGGCGGATGAACTGGCGCGCATCGTCAAGCTGCTGTGGAAACTGGATATGGACTATGTCATGCTGGGCGGTGGTTCGAACGTATTGGTCAGCGACACAGGCGTACGCGGCGTTGTGGTGTTGAACCGGGCGAAGGCTGTCCGCTTCCATAACGGCGACGAACCCTCGGTCACGGCAGAATCGGGCGTTGTCTTCAGTAATCTCGCCAACCGTTGCAAATCAAAAGGATTTGCCGGACTCGAATGGGCAGCAACCGTCCCAGGCACGATTGGCGGCGCAGTGTACGGCAATGCTGGTGCATTTGGCGGCGATCTAGCCGGCAATTTGATCTGGGCCGAGCTTCTCACAGAGAACGGACGCGAGAGGTTCACCGCGGAACAAATGGGATACGGCTATCGTACCAGCATCTTAAAACGCGGTGAACTCGATGCTGTTGTGTTGGCGGCTGAACTGCGCTTGAGTAACTCAACGAAAGAGGAAGTGACTGTAAAGATCGAACAGTTCAGTGCTCATCGCAAAGCGACCCAGCCTCCTGGTGCAAGCATGGGCTCGATGTTCAAAAATCCGACCGGCGATTATGCGGGACGATTGATCGAAGCCTCCGGACTGAAAGGTACACGTATCGGCAATGCAGAGATCAGTCCGCTGCATGGAAATTTCTTCGTCAATCATGCCAATACAAAAGCAAGCGATATTTTTGCCCTGATACAACTTGTGCAGAAAACCGTCAAGGAAAAGCAGGGTATTGACCTTGAATTGGAAATTGAGTTGGTTGGTGAATGGTAATTTAAGACTTGAGACTGAATGACTGATAACAAACTTCACGTGGTAATTCTATTTGGTGGTCGATCAGGCGAGCATGATGTGTCGCTTATGTCTGCGCGCTCTGTATTATCGGTGCTCGACCCCGCCAAATATGATGTCACGCAGATCGGCATCACACACGATGGCAAATGGCTGACCGGTGAAGATGTGCTTGACAGGTTCGAGCAGAATAAACTCGATGGTCTCGAACACTTCGTGCTCTCTCCTGATCCATCTGATGCATCACATCATATCGATGTTTTCTTCCCTGTGCTCCACGGAACGTTTGGTGAGGATGGTACCTTGCAGGGATTGTTCGAACTGGCCAATGTCGCTTATATTGGCGCAGGTGTGGTTGGTTCTTCGGTGGGCATGGACAAAGGTGTCTTCAAGGATGTGATGATCGCCAACCAGATCCCCGTTGTGGATACGATGGTGGTCCTGCGTGCAGAGATCGAGAAGGATCTGTTCTCGGTCATCGAAAAGGCTGAACAGCTGAGTGAGTATCCTTTTTTCACGAAGCCTGCCAACCTCGGTTCATCGGTTGGTGTTACGAAATGCAGCAATCGCTCCGATTTGCAGGAAGGTTTGATGGAAGCTGCATCCTTTGACCGCCGTGTGTTGATCCAAAAGGGGATCAGGAACGCGCGTGAGATCGAAGTGAGCGTGTTGGGCAACAATGATCCTGTGGCATCTGTTCCCGGTGAAGTGCTGCCGAGTCGTGAGTTTTATTCGTACGAATCAAAGTATATCGATGGCACATCCGGTCTATTGATCCCTGCCGATCTTCCGGCTGATGTCTCTGAAAAAATTCGTGAATATGCTGTGCGCGCGTACAAGTCCATTGATTGCGCTGGTATGGCTCGTGTTGATTTTTTTGTTGAAAAGGATACGAACCGGATCTATCTCAACGAGTTGAATACGATCCCCGGTTTTACCAAGATCAGTATGTATCCCAAACTCTGGGAAGCCAGCGGTCTGCCATATAACAAACTCGTGGACCGTTTGATCGAACTGGCAATGGAACGAAAGGCTGAACGCGACCACACGTCGCATATCTATCGGAGTCATGGATGAGTGATAGGAAGGAACTGACCCGCGCTGAAGAGATCCGTCTGCGTCGCGAGAGGGAGAATGCGAAGCGGATGCAACGCGTCGTCAAAGATGCGACGCGTCCCGTGCCGCCGGTCACAAAGCGTGCCCGACAGACAGAACCTACTCCTCGACGGAAACCCGCTCAAAACGCGCGCCGTCGGTTCCAGATCGCCATGCCTGTTGCGCGCGATGAGATGCGCCGACTCAGCATTCCGCGTCCACATTTTGGGATGCGAGCTGTGTCGTTCGTGCTGGCAGCTCTTCTTGGTACGGCTATTTATCTGGCATATAACCTTCCCATGTTCCGTGTGACACAAGCCCAGGTGACTGGCAACCAGCTCATCTCCCCGACTGAGATCAATGCTGTGCTGGGCGTTGCAGGTCAACCGGCCTTTGCCCTCGTGCCCGATGAACTGGAGACTCGCCTTCGCCTCAACTATCCGGAACTCGTTTCTGTAGATGTCAGTGTTGCGTTGCCTAATGTGGTTTCCGTCAACATCCTCGAACGGCGACCCGTCATCCGTTGGGAACAAGGCGGCAGTTACACCTGGATCGCGGAAGACGGCGTGGCGTTTCGTCCGCGTGGCGAGATCGCGGAGTTGATCTCTGTTTCAGCGGAATCGGCTCCCGCCGTGAGTTTGAGCGCAAGCGATCCGCTTAACCCGGTGCCGTTCATTTCCATGGATATGGTCCAGGCGTTGAAGGGACTCGCTTCTCACGTCCCGCCGGGTATGGCGATTCTCTACAGCCCGGAGATGGGATTTGGTTGGACAGATCCCCGCGGCTGGCGTGTCTATTTTGGCACGAGCTCGAGGGATGTTGAGTTGAAGATGCGTGTGTATGAATCGATGGTGAGTTCATTAACGCAGAGAGGCATACGCCCGGCAATGATCAATGTGGCGTATCCTACTGCGCCATACTATAGGATGAGTCAATAATGGAAGAAATCGTTGTAGGCATCGACGTTGGCACAACCAAAGTGTGCACGCTGGTTGGACGGGTGGAGGATGACAAATCCATCCGCATCCTCGGTGTGGGCATCGAACCTTCGGAAGGCATCAAGAAGGGTATCATCGTTGACCTCGCAGCGGCCTCGCAGGCGATCACGCGTTCGGTGGAAAAAGCCGAATCAACATCGGGCCTGGAGATTACCTCTGCGCTGGTAAGTATGGCCGGCGCGCATGTGGCCAGCGTAAATAGTCGCGGCGCTGTGGCTGTGAATGGAAATGCAATCGAACAGTATGACGTGGTTCATGCTCTGGAACAGGCACGTGCGGTTGCCATCCCGCATGACCGCGAGATCATTCACGTGATCCAGCGTGGTTTTACTGTAGATGGACAGGATGGTATTCGCAACCCCAAAGGCATGCATGGTTATCGTTTGGAAGTGGAAGCGCACATCATCACCGCTTCGGCTGCGACGGGCGATAACCTACGCCAGTGTGTGGGTGCAGCGGGTGTGGATATTCAGCAGTTCGTGTTGAACCCGCTGGCTTCGGGCGAAGTGGTGTTGACTGACCAGGAACGTCAGATGGGCGTGGCAGTTTGTGATATCGGCGGCGGCACCACAGACTTGGCGATCTATGTCAACGGCGATGTGTGGCATACGATGGTGTTGGCGGTTGGCGGCAATCACATTACTCAGGATATTGCGCATGGACTGCGACTCTCCTTTCAACAGGCTGAGGATGTGAAGAAGCAGCAGGGGTATGCGGTCCGTACCGGTGTTGGTTCTGAGGAGTATTTTGCCATCCGTCCGTTCGGAGAGGATCGACCTGTGCAAATTAATCGTCAGGAACTGGCGCACATCATCGAAGCACGTGTGGCAGAGATCTTCTCGTTGACATTGCAGGAGATCAAACGCTCTGGTTATGATGGACTCCTCCCGGCAGGCATGGTGTTGACAGGTGGTACATCGGCTTTGCCCGGCATCAAGCGTGTGGCAAGTGAAGTATTGGGCATGCCAGTCCGCACGGCGCAACCCGAAAATCTTTCGGGGCTTGTCGATCGGTTGAACTCACCCGCGTATTCGACAGGTGTTGGGTTGTTGCGATGGGCACTCACGATGCACGATCAGGATTTGAGCGTCGGGCGTGACCGTCGTTCGAAAGGAGAGAAACGCATGGATTTTGGCTTTGTAAAGAAGATCATCGGAAGGATTTTGCCGTAATATGAGAGCTTTGCTACAGAGATCTCAATGGGCTCTGTGGCAAAGGATCTTACTTAAAATTTTATGTTACGGAATCAATTGCTAGTATCATAAGACCCAATGTTTGATGGAGGTAGACATGGACTCGACCAACAAGCAACACGAAGAGGAACGATTAGAGAGAACGGAACCCATCGCCCGCATTAAAGTCATCGGTGTGGGAGGCGGCGGATCGAACGCCGTCAATCGCATGATCGATGAAGGTATTCAAGGTGTTGATTTCATCACCGTGAATACCGACGCGCAAGCATTGATGATGGCGAAGGCCAAGACCCGCCTGCGACTCGGTGACAAGCTCACGCGTGGTCTCGGTGCAGGTGGCGACCCGGAGATCGGTCGCAAAGCCGCTGAAGAATCTGCAGACGAACTGTATAACGCGCTGAAAGGCTCGGATATGGTCTTCGTCACGGCGGGTATGGGCGGTGGTACCGGCACTGGCGCAGCGCCTGTTGTGGCGCAAGTGGCCAAAGAGAGCGGTGCGCTCACAATCGGAGTTGTGACGCGTCCCTTCACGTTCGAAGGAATGCGCCGCATGCAGTCTGCTGAGCAGGGCATTAGCAAGCTCAAGGAACATGCCGATACGTTGATCGCGATCCCCAACGATCGACTGCTGCAGATCGCAGACAAGCGCGCCTCCCTGCAAGATGCCTTCCGCCTGGCGGATGATGTTCTGCATCAGGGCATCCAGGGTATTTCCGAATTGATCACCATCCCCGGTTTGATCAACCTTGATTTCGCCGATGTGCGCGCGATCATGTCTGAAGGTGGCGCGGCGCTTATGGCTGTGGGTAAAGGCTCCGGCGATGAACGCGCGAAGAAAGCCGCTGAGGATGCAATCTCGAGCAAGCTGCTCGACATCACCATCGACGGCGCGCGCGGCGTCCTCTTCAACGTTACCGGCGGACCGAACATGACGCTCTTCGAAGTGAACCAGGCCGCGGCTATCATCCGCGAGACGGCTCATCCCGATGTGAACATGATCTTCGGTGCCGTCATCGACCCGAACATGGGCGACGATATCCGCATCACCGTCATCGCGACCGGTTTCGAGCGTAACAGCATGCCGCGCCGCGCATTCGAGAAACAACCTCGCACCGAAACCCGACGGTCGGAGTCTGTCTCCTTTAACCGACCGACCGAATCAGTCTCGGTTCACGCGGACATTCAGCCGAGTGAGGCGAAGCATGGACACGAGTCGCTGCCTCCCGTCAGCAAGGATGATCTTGACATTCCGACGTTCCTGCGCAATCGTCGATAATCCTGCACCTGACAGGTTTTATTCGCGTTATTTCAATGAATGACCCTCGCGCGGATGTAAACCAAAATCTATCAGCAGCATTGAAAACCTGTCAGGCTTATTAAAAGCAAATACCGGTCAAGTCCAGTTCCCCTTTGCCAGGGCGGTTCTGGCGTGCCTGGGCGAGGCACGCCAAACCGCTCTGTGCGTTTAATTGGAGTTCACGTCATTGTGAGCCCAAGCGAATACGAACGGCGAAGCAATCTCTTCGCAACCAGGAGGACCCTGGCGAATGAAATAGTTCCGTTTGCCCGGAAATTGCTTTGCTATGACATAAAGTCATATTTTGAACGAAATCTGACCTATGCTAAAATAAACGTAATGAAAGCACAACTTCCCCAACCTGTTCATGAATCATACCGGCAACATCGCAAGGACCTGGCCTGGAAGATCATCTTTCCGGTGGTCTTGAGTTCGGTGCTTTGCATCGGGTTGATCGTATTGATCAACGTTGCGACCTTCCGTGGCGGAGGGGATGTGCAGCGCTGGGCGGATATTTCCACCATGTGGATCGCGATCCCAACCATGATCGGTATGCTGATTGTCCTGGCTGTACTGGGTGGTATCATTTACCTTCTGGCACGCCTGCTTCACATCACGCCCAACTACACCGCTCTTGCACAGGATCTCTTCTACAAAGTTGAGGGCTATGCCAAACGTGGTGCAGACGCTGTCGCTGACCGGATCATTTCCATCAATTCGATCGGTGCAAGTATCAACAGGATCTTCAGAAGACGATAAATTGGGTGTACTCACCAACCCTCAGAAAGGATTTCTGAACGTATGAATAGGAATAGAACGTTGTTATTCGGAGCACTCATCGGTGCAGTGACAGGACTGATCGGTGCCATTCTCCTGACCCGCCGCGCTGATGAGGAAGGCACTGAACTTGCTCTCACTACCGGCGAAGGGATGAAGATCGGCGTGCTGGTCGTGGGTCTTTTACGTGCGATCGCGTCTCTGGGAGATGAGAAGTAAGCTTGCTGTTCACCCGGTCATGATTTGAAGATAAAGGGATACAACCTGACATCGATGGGATTGTGTCCCTTTTTGTTTATCGGCATTTATAAATAAGGAAATCTGACAATGAAACTCTACAAATACTGGACCATCGAAAAACAAAGAATCCTCATTGATGGGCAGACACAAGAAATCACCTGTTATGGTGGCTCAAATATTTCGGTTGAGGACGCACGCCGGGTTGCCCAGGAGAAGGCGCGAAAGATCGAGCGCAAGATCGCGGGCGAAAAGCATTTGTTCGAAGAGTATGAGGCAGAGATCCGTGAGGAAATTTTGCAGACCATCGACGATCATTCCGTCATCACACGTAATCGCTATGGCGCACGAGTATTGAACGTCGAAAAAATGATGATCCTTGATATTGACAAGCCCAAATCCTCCAGCAGCGGACTTGCCGGGTTGTTCAAAAAGAAGGATACCCGTCCACCCAAGGAACAGATCTTCGACATGGTGCGAACCTTGGCAACCACCACTTATACAGAATTGGCGTTCCGCATGTATGAAACGTATCAAGGTGCGCGGGTGATCGTGCTGGGCAGGGAGTTCGACCCACGTGATCTGCAGACGAAAAAGATGATGGATGAGTTCAACTGCGATCCACTGTATACGCTATTGTGCGTCAAACAGGGTTGTTATCGGGCGCGATTGACCCCAAAACCATCGCGCATGAAATTCCGCGGTTACAAGGTGAAATATCCACGCGAAGGGGATGACAGCGAGTTCCAGCGTTGGGTGAGCGAGTACGAGAATCTAAGCCGCGGTTTCTGTGTGTGTAAATTCATTGAGCAGGTCGGAACGAGTCATCCGCTTAATGAAGTGACCCGGTTACATGATGATCTAACAGGCACGAGCTATCGACAACCGCTGGCCTAAAAAGACTTCCGAAGTCTTTTGTTCATCCCTTGATCCTGCCTTTTAAATCCTCCGTCTTGAATGGACCCTTCTCCAGCATCAAGGCACGTGCCTGATCTACTTTTTCCCAGACATTCCAGAGCAGCACGCCGCGTATGTTACCGCCGTCGAGATAATAAACCACACCCTTCTTGAATGGCTCCTCCCAATCGGAGAAGGTTTCCATTTTGCTGCTCATTTCACCAACCGCTTCGTAGCCAAGATCGAACAGGTCAGAATAAAACATGGGTGTATGAGTGTAGGTATCTCTTGCCCCGGCCATGTTGCGTCCGGCAAACCTTCCCATTTGGATGGCATTGTCTTCGTGTTCCACACGCTTCCGTTTGCCCAAAGCAGCATGGAGGAAATTCGCCACGTCTCCGGCTGCATATATGTCTGGATGGGATGTCTGTAACTGTTCGTTGACGACAACGCCGTTGTCAACATTCAACCCTGCTTCTTTTGCCAGTGTAAGATTGGGATGGATGCCAATCCCTGCGACAACGCCATCTGCTTCGATCGTGCGCCCGCTTCCTGCGCGGACCAGGATACGTCCGTTTTCCGAATGGACACTGGCTACTGAATCGCCTGTGATAACCGTGACACCTTTCTCACGATAATAGTCGTTCAGGAACGTTGCCAAATCGGCTGGGAAGATCGTTTCACAGATCGCACTTTCGGAGAAGATCATGGTCACCTTTTTGCCCGTTATGGTAAGCACAGCAGCAATCTCGGAACCGATGAAGCTTCCTCCAATTACCACGAAGTGATCTCTCTGTTCAGTCAGTTTGCGTAATTTTTGATAATCCTGGAAATCGCGGAAATAGATGATATGACCTTCTCCGAAAGGCAAGTGGTTTGGGCTGCCTCCCGTTGCGAGTACCAATTTGTCATATGTATATTCTTCATTGTTCGCATCACGGATCAGCTTCTTCTGCGGGTCAATATGTGTTACCCCGGTGTTGAGATGAATGTTGACTTTTCGTTCCTGTGTTTTTCGCCATATTTTTTCAACAGGGCGTCCCTTCCATAACCCCTTTGAAAGATTTGGCCGCATGTAAGGTGGATCTGGTTCCACGCTGAACATGCCGATTGTCCCCTCTGGATCGAGTTCCCGAATGCCTTTTGTTGCTGCGTCGCCTGCCAGTCCACCCCCGACGATCAAATACTTGTAATGTTTCATTGATCCTCCTGTGTGGTTCGCTATTTCATTAAACAGACGCAGCAAATCATCTGACCTTACCCGCGATGACAGATCAACCCTTTGAGATAGGCTCCTTCAGGAAAATTCAAAGCGACGGGATGGTCTGCTCCCTGTGAGAGATATTCGATGATCTGCGCGTCAACGCCTGCATCGAGAGCGGCGCCTGCAATGATCTTTTGGAACAATGCCGCATCCACTCCGCCTGAACATGAGAATGTAACTAGTCGTCCGCCGGGGCGCAATAACTTGAAAGCAAAGAGATTGATGTCTTTGTAGGCGCGTGTGGCTTTATCGGCATGGGCGGCCGTGGGAGCGAACTTGGGCGGGTCGAGGATGATCATATCGAAGGAACGACCTTCATCGCGGAATTTTCGTAAGAGATGAAATACATCGCCTTCAAGTGTCGCGTGGCGGGTGGTATCCAATTGATTCAGCGCAGTGTTTTCCCTGCATAACGCCAATGCATCTCCCGATGAATCCACGGACAGAACCGATTTCGCTTCTCCTGCCAATGCATTCACCGAGAATCCGCCCGTGTAGCAAAAGCAGTCCAATACGTCCTTATCCTTTGCCAATTCACGAACGCGTAAGCGATTCTTTCGTTGGTCGAGATAAAAACCGGTCTTGTGTCCCTCGGCAAAATTGACGTTGAATTTGAGTCCGTTTTCGGTAATGGAAAATGTAAAGGAAGAAAGATTGCCGCGTAACAATCCGACTTTATTTTGCAAGCCTTCGAGTTCGCGCACATCTGCGTCGGAGCGCTCGTAGATGGTGGTGCAACCTGTTTCTTCGATAAGAAGATCGGCGAAGGTTTCTTTCCAGTATTCACTTCCCGCAGTAAGCGATTGCAGGACAAGCACATCGCCGTAGCGGTCGACGATCAAACCGGGAATGCCATCTGACTCAGCATAGATCAGTCGACACGCATTGGAAAGACCTGAAACCTGGAATGCAGAGCGCGAAACAACCGCTAAACGCATCCGCCTCCGAAAGAACTCCTTGTCGACCGGTTCATCTTCAAAGGTCCATACCCGTGCACGGATCTGGGAGTTGGGCGAATAGGCAGCTCGGGCGAGGAATTGCTTGTTGAACGAGAGCACGTCCACGGTCCCGCCTGGAACGGCACTTTCATCCACATGATGGATCGCGCCTGAAAAGATCCATGGATGTCGACGCAGCAGGCTCTTTTCCCGTCCGGCTTTAAGAATGATCGCGGGCATCAGTCCTCCTTGGGGAACGGCCGAAATCGCTGCATCCAGTGTTCGGGGTCTTCGATGGATGTGAAACCGAATTGTCGGTAAAGGCCATGTGCATCGTCTGTGACCAACACCCAGCGACGTACATCTTTCAACTCGGGATGTTCCATGACGCTTTGAATGAGCCATTTGCCAAGACCATGTGAACGATAGTCTTCTTGAATGAACACATCGCAGAGATAAGCGAAGACGGTGTAATCGCTGACAATGCGTGCCAGCCCGACCTGTTTGTCGCCTTCATAGACTCCAAAGACGAGTGAGTTTTGCATGGCACGTTCGGTTTTTTCGCGTGGACGTGTGTTTGCCCAATAGGAACGTTTGAGAAATTCGCAAATGGTATCGATATCGAGTCGCGATGAGTCGGTGCTGATGGTAAATTGTCCGCGATGGACTTCATGGATTTGTGGCATAACGTGAGTCTATCATAGGTGGTATGATGTGGGCTTTGTTGTGCAATATTATCAATTGGAGACCGAATGCTAAAACCTGTTCGATGGAATACATTTATCCGTGACTTTCTTGTCATTCAAATTGGATTTGCCCTCTTCGGGCTTTCCATTGCGATCATGATCCGTTCGAATCTTGGGACCAGCCCATGGGCGGTGCTCGAAGTGGCTTTCTCCAAGCTGACCGGGATCACGCCCGGCCGCATGAGCATCATCGTTGGATTTGTGGTGCTGCTCGGTGCACTGGCCCTGCGCGAGAAGATCGGCTGGGGCACGATCGGAAATATCCTATTCATCGGCCTGTGGGAGGACCTTGCCCTCGGGATGATCCCATCGGTTGAACATAATATTCTTGTGCAGGGGTTGATGCTGCTTTCAGCGATCTTTATGATGGGCATCGCCAGTGCGGTTTACATCGGCGTGGATGCGGGAGCCGGTCCGCGCGATAGTCTGATGCTGGCTGTGCATCGGACGACGAACCTCAGCATCCGTTTGGGACGTGCCATCATTGAGATCATTGTCGTGGCGGTGGGGTGGTTGCTCGGTGGTCCGCTTGGGATCGGGACGGTGATCTTTGCCCTGCTGATCGGTCCGGCCGTACAGTGGGCATTCAAACTGTTCAAGGTCCAAACGCACAAACCTGAGACCGAAATCGTGGAGGCAGCGACCGATTAATCTTTGCGGTATGACTGCCCCCTTTTACCTACTTTGCCCGAGGTGCTTTCAAACCGCTTTATAATTCCCTCGAGAAGAAAGGATTGGACATGCCGGAGAACCTTGCATTAGTCATCGAGGATGATATTGACCTGTCAGAGATCTTTACGAGAGCGCTGGAAACGGCTGGCTTTGACGTGGAGACCATCCGGGATGGACAGATCGCGCGGGAGCGTTTGGGGAACGTAATACCGAATGTGGTCGTGCTCGATATGCACCTCCCGCATGTGGATGGTTCCACCCTTTTGAAAGAGATCCACGCGGATGAACGGCTAAACAAGGTCAGGATCATCATCGCCACCGCCGATGCTGTGCAGGCAGAGTTCTATCGTGATCAAGCGACCATTGTGATGGTCAAGCCGATTTCTTTCTCACAGTTACGAGACATCAGCGCGCGATTGAAGGGGAGGTAGGTTCCCAGACGCGTCAATGCGACCTCGAAAGAGGTCGCTATTTGTTATTTTCGATTCATTTTCTGTTCTTCATCCTTCCCTTTGTTATAATCCCATCCATAGACCAATTCAGGAGAGAGATACATGCCCAAGAAAAAGGGTACTGTTGTGCTTCCCCTCGACAAAGAAGAGATCATCAAGGATTATCGGCTGGCGTACCAAAGCCGGCAGGTAAGTTTAATCGGCAGACGTGAAGTATTAAGTGGCAAGGCAAAATTTGGGATTTTTGGCGACGGCAAGGAACTTGCCAACCTCGCCATTGCGCGTGCGTTTCAAAAGGGTGATTGGCGCTCAGGCTATTATCGTGATCAAACCTGGATGTTCATGCTGGGCGTGATGAACATCCAGGAATTTTTTGCACAACTCTATGCTCACGCCGACCTCCATCACGAATCCAATACCGGCGGGCGTTCGATGAATGCGCACTTCGCCAGTCGCTACGTTAACCCGGATGGTTCATGGAAGAACCAGTCCGAGATGTACAACACCTCCGCAGATATTTCACCGACCGCTGCGCAAATGCCGCGCGCGGTGGGGTTGGCGTATGCTTCGGTGGTATATCGTGGTATCGAAGATCTCAAACAATTCTCTCAATTCTCGAAGAACGGCAACGAAGTCACGTTTGCAAGCATCGGTAACGCCTCCACGGCCGAAGGGTTGTTCTGGGAATCGGTCAATGCTATCGGTGTGTTGCAGGCGCCTGCTGTCATTACGGTTTATGACGATGGCTATGGCATCTCAGTGCCGAACCAGTTCCAGATGGTTAAGGAAAATATCTACGCCATTCTGCAAGGCTTTCAGCGTGAACCATGTCCTGACCCGGAATGTCAGCGTGGCTACGAACTCTTTCAGGTGCGCGGTTGGGATTACCCCGCATTGCTTGAAACCTACGCCTCCGCCGCGGAACTGGCGCGCGAATATCACATCCCTTCACTGGTGCATGTCATCGACCTGACGCAGCCGCAGGGTCACAGCACGAGTGGATCGCATGAACGTTATAAATCCCCTGAACGATTGAGATGGGAGGAAGAGTACGACTGCGTTCGCAAGATGCGTGAGTGGATTCTTGGAGCGCACCTCATTTCAGAACCGGAACTGGTTGCCGTTGAAAAAGCCGACTACGAAGCTGTTGAGGGGATCCGCAAACTGGCATGGGATGCGTACCTTGCTCCCATCATTGAAGAGCGCAACCAGGTCATGGACATGCTCGACGAGATCGCCGGGAATTCAAAGCACGCCTCAGAGTTGAATCAAATTCGGGATCGGCTGGCAAATCTCCCAACGGTGGCTAGGCGTGATATCCACAGCGCGGCACATGAAGCTTTGCGAGTCCTGCGCGATGAAGCGAATCCGTCCAAAGGGATTTTGATCCAATGGAAAAATGAGCAGGATGAGATTAACGTTGAACGCTATGGCTCATATCTCCACAGCGGACGCGCCGCCGCAGTGAAGGAAGTGAAGCCTGTATATTCGGCATCGTCGCCAACTGTAATGGGCTTTGAAGTGATGAATGCTGCCTTCGATTCCATTCTGGCGCGTGACCCGCGTGTGATTGGCTTTGGCGAAGATGTTGGCAAGCTTGGCGATGTCAATCAGGGCTTCAAGGGAATGCAGGAGAAATACGGCGACCTGCGCGTGACCGACACCGGCATTCGTGAAGCGACCATCCTTGGGCAGGCGATCGGCATGGCGATGCGTGGGCTGCGACCGATCTGTGAGATCCAATATCTCGATTATTTGTTGTACGCGTTGCAGACCATGAGCGACGACCTTGCTACGCTGCACTGGCGCACTGCAGGTGGACAGGCATCGCCGGTCATCATCCGTACGCGTGGGCACCGTCTCGAAGGCATCTGGCATTCGGGTTCGTTGATGTCGGGCATTATTAACTTGATACGCGGTATGAATGTGCTGGTGCCACGTGATATGACGCGCGCTGCGGGTTTCTATAATACGTTGTTGAAATCAGATGAACCTGCTGTTGTCGTTGAGGTGTTGAACGGGTATCGTGTAAAGGAACGATTGCCTGATAACATTAGTGAGTTTACCGTTCCGCTGGGTGTTCCGGAAGTGATCCGCGAAGGAAGCGATGTCACCATCGTCACGTATGGCGCATGTTGCCGCATTGCTCTCGATGCCGCAGAGAAGTTATCCAAAGTGGGCATTGATGTGGAAGTCCTGGACGTGCAGACACTTCTGCCGTTCGATATTCATGGCAAGATAGTTGAGTCGTTGAAGAAAACGAATCGTATTCTCTTCCTGGATGAAGATGTGCCAGGCGGAACGTCCGCATATATGTTGCAGGAGGTACTTGAAAGACAAGGTGGCTACTATCATCTTGACTCTGAACCGCGTACGTTGTCAGGTGCGGCTCATCGCCCTGCCTATGGGAGTGATGGTGATTACTGGTCCAAGCCGAATGCTGAAACCATTTTCGATGCCCTGTATGAAATGATGAATGAAGTGGATCCGGAGCAATATCCAGCCATTAAATAATCAAGGAGCAAGTCGTCCCCCTATCGCCGCATAAGCGAGGATCAATGGAAAAGCAGCAAGAGAGCAGTCATCGTGACCTGATCGTGTATCAGAAATCGACATGGCTGGCTCGGGAAATATTTGAAATGACAAATTCCTTTCCCAGGGAAGAAATCCATTCACTCACCAGCCAGCTCCGCCGTTCGTCCCGTTCGATCGGTGCACAAATTGCCGAGGCGTGGGCTAAACGTGGATATGAAAAATATTTTGCTGGAAGGCTAACCGACGCAGATGGCGAACAACACGAGACGCAGCATTGGATAGAGATCGCGGAAGATTGCGGATATATCTCACATGAAAAATCCCAACTGCTGATCGAAAAGTGTCGTGATATTGGTCAACTACTTACAGACATGCTTGACCAGGCATCTGCCCTGGCGAAACCACCCGCCCGACCGGTCAGTGGATCGCAGGCGGAATACCTGATCGAATAGGATCATTTACTGCAGTTGGAGGAGACATGGCGACAAAAGTCCTGGTTCCATTGTTAGGGGAAGGCGTTGAAGAAGTTACGGTAACCAAGTGGTTGAAAAAGGTGGGCGACCCGGTCAATGAACTTGAGCCGCTGCTTGAAGTAAATACTGATAAAGTGGATACGGAAATTCCTGCACCCGCATCAGGGACAGTGTTGAAGATCGTGGCGCAGGAGGGATCCCCTGCGAAGGTAGGCACGGTGCTGGCATTTATTGGAAAGCCCGGGGAATCTGTCGAATTATCAGACGGCCATGTCTCAGCTATCACATCAGAAGAGACAAAGCCATCAGTAATCAACAGTCAACCTGTCGCGCAGCCACAGGCAACTGCTGGCCGTGATCTTGGGTTTGTTTCACCCGTTGTCGCCAAGATCGCTGCAGAACATGGTGTGAACCTTCAGCATGTACAAGGCACAGGGTTGAGTGGACGTATCACGAAAAATGATGTGTTGGCCTTTGTGGAAAGCGGGAAGAAGACCACGGAACGTGGACCGCAGACGGCAGTCCATCGTCCACCACCGATCATCACTCCAAGTGTTGGTGATCAACTCATTAAGCATACCGTCATCCGCAAACAAATCGCTGAACATATGGTGATGTCCAAACATACATCGCCGCATGTGCTAACCGTGATGGAAGCGGATATGAGTCGCGTAGCCAAACATCGCTCCGCAAATAAAGAGATGTTTGCCCGCGACGGCGTGAACCTTACGTTTACGGCCTATTTTATGACGGCTATTGTCGCAGGATTGAAAGCATACCCGAATGTCAACTCTTCATGGACCGATGAGGGAATCCTCATCCATAAAGATATCAATCTTGGCATGGCGACCTCCCTTGGGGAAGATGGTCTGATTGTCCCGGTAATTAAAGGCGCCGACAATTTGTCTCTGTTGGCGATGGCACGTGCGGTCAATGACCTGGCGAACCGGGCTCGTTCGAAGAAACTCCAGACCGATGAAGTGAAAGGTGGAACGTTTACGCTCACCAATCACGGCATCAGCGGATCGTTATTCGCCTTTCCGGTCATTAACCAGCCGCAATGCGGCATCCTGGGTGTGGGTGCAATGCAGAAACGTGTAGTAGTGATCGACGACGCGATCGCCATCCGCCCGATGGTATATCTTTCCTTTGTGTTTGACCATCGCATCCTGGACGGCGCTTCCGCCGATTGGTTCCTGATGAAAGTGAAGGAAACACTGGAAAATTGGAATTGATATGTCAGAGCGAGGTTTTCTCGTAATGACATGGGAGAACAATGACAAACTTTGATGAACGAGCAAAAGACTGGGACTCTGATCCGAAGAAGGTGGAGCGTGCCCGCGTGGTAGCGGATGCCATCCGTAAAATGGTTCCATTATCCAATACGATGGATGCCTTGGAATATGGATGCGGCACGGGCCTGTTAAGCTTTGCCCTCCAAGCGGACCTGGGACAGATCACCCTTGCCGATACATCCCAGGGTATGCTGGATGTATTAAGTGAGAAAATCTCTGCTGCCGGCGTGACGAATATGCACCCTGTGAAACTTGATCCGGCTGTTGATCCACTGCCTGCTGAGCGGTACGATCTGACGTACTCTCTCATGACCCTGCACCACATTCACGACACGGATGATATTCTCAAGAAATTCCATTCCCTGCTCAAGCCAGGCGGATTGTTGATTGTCGCCGACCTGGATAAAGAAGATGGCACCTTCCACACCGATGGTTCAACCGATGTCCATCTGGGTTTTGACCGGCAGACGCTTCAAAAGAAGGTTGAAGACATTGGCTTTGGAAGTGCCACATTTTCGACCGTGTATGAGATCAGGAAGAAGATCGGTAATGAAGAGAAGACATTCCCCGTCTTCTTAATAACTGCGCAGAAACGATAACCATCGAGGAATTTCATGGCAAAAGAGCAGGATCACCCAAATATCAACAGGAACGTCCATCCGCCGGTTGTAGCGCTGATGTTCATCGTGATCGCTTATTTTCTGGGACGGTTTGTTCCCATTCCAGTTGTAGCGCCAATGTCAGTACGCAATGTTGGACTACTTCTGACATTTATTGGTTTCCTATTAGGTGTCGGTGCGTTCATGGAATTTCGGAAAGCCCGAACCACACTTGATCCGCATGGTACGGTAAAACAGGTGGTTACCTCGGGCATTTATCGCTTCACCCGCAACCCGATCTATCTCGGCTTTCTTTTGATGGTCATCGGGCTGCCGTTGAATTCAGGTTTGATCTGGGGACTCATCATGTCCCCGCTGTATATCATAATGATGACACGCCTTGTCATCGAGCGCGAAGAAGCGTATCTGGAGAAGAAGTTCAAGGATCAGTACACAACCTACAGGTCCCGCGTGAGGCGCTGGCTGTAGAGTAAAATTACATAAATCAATGTCATTGCGAGGTTTCTGAAAGTCGCAACGACATACAAGAGGAGATATGTATGGCTGAAAATTTTGATGTCGTTGTGATCGGCACCGGACCGGCGGGGTATGTCGCTGCGATCCGCGCTGCACAACTGAAGCAGAAGGTTGCAATTGTGGACAAGCAATGGATGGGCGGCGTTTGTCTAAATGTTGGCTGTATTCCATCGAAATCGCTGCTGAAAAATGCTGAAGTGGCACATACGCTGCGTGAACGCGGCAAGGATTTTGGCTTCTCCTTTGACAATCTCAAACTGGACTTTGGCGTCGCAGTCAAACGCTCACGACAGGTCTCGGACCGGCTTGTTAAAGGCGTTGGATTTCTGATGAAGAAAAATAATATTACGGTCTTCATGGGAGAAGCGCGTCTGACAAAGCCTACAACGGTCACCGTCAAAGACAAGGATGGCAAGACGACGGAATTAACCGCCAAGAACATCATCGTGGCAACCGGTGCGACCGCTGCAGTTCCCGGTGCCTGGAAAGTGGATGGACAGAAGGTTGTCACGTATTACGAAGCGATCCTGCAGGAGAAACTTCCGAAGTCTGTGGTGGTGATCGGCTCCGGCGCGATCGGCGTGGAATTTTCCACCGTATGGCGCTCCTATGGTGTGGATGTGACCATTGTCGAGATGCTGCCGCGCATCGTCCCGTTGGAAGATGAGGAAATCTCAAAGGAACTGAAGAAGGAATTCGAGAAGCGTGGGATCAAGATTCTGGTCGGGAATAAAGTGGAAGCGGTGGAGGCGACTGCGAACGGTGTAAAGGTGAAGGTCTCAGCAGATGGGAAGGAGACAACTCTTGAAGCGGAGCAGGCACTTGTCGCGATCGGGTTCCGCCCCAATTCGAAGGGACTTGGGCTTGAAGAGGTCGGTGTCAAGATCAGTGACCGCGGTTTTGTGGAAGTCAATGAAAAGATGCAAACGAGCGTCCCGAACATTTATGCCATCGGTGATGTGACCGGCAAACTGATGTTGGCGCATGTCGGTTCTGCAATGGGTATTGTTGCCGCAGAAAATATCGCCGGTGCTGAAACGGTCACACTCGATTACGAAATGATGCCGCGTGCCACGTATTCCCAGCCGCAGGTTGCTTCGTTCGGACTCACGGAAGCGCAAGCCAAGGAACGTGGCTATACCATCAAGATCGGACGTTTCCCCTTCCAGCCCAACGGCAAGGCACTGGGACTTGGCGATTACGCGGGTTTCGTCAAGATCGTCGTTGATGAGAAATATGGTGAGATCCTCGGCGCACACATGATCGGTCCCGAAGTGACCGAGCTGCTCCCAGAGTTGACCCTCGCACATATGATGGAGTTAACTCCGCATGAGATCGCGCGCAATGTCCATGCGCATCCCACGCTTTCCGAAGTTTTGATGGAAGCGGCGCATGGAGCAGAAGGCACGCCGATCCACATGTAGAAATGCAGACTTCCGGAGTCTTCAAGACTTCGGAAGTCTTTTTTATTCACTCTTTAGCGCTGCGATCAAAGCCTGCGGATCGAGAATAACGCCGAATGGATATTCTCTACCATCATATGGTAGAGAAATGGTTTTTCCTGTCCGCAAAGCGATACTCCAGAATCGTTCTGGTGTGATCTCTGGCTTAACCTGTACTGCCAGCGCGTACATCCCGGCGATGTAGGGAATGGACCAACTCCATCCGCCCTGCCGGTAGAAAACATAATCTTCTACGCCTGTGGGGCTGGCAGTTGTGCGGGAGTCCATGGGGACCAGTAGCGTTTTCATTGCGATTCCATTTTTATAAAATTCATTCTGCCACCATAAGCCGGGAACATAGCTTGTAAATTGATTCGGATCAGAAAGCGATTCCCTGCCCAATCCATGAAACCACAATCCATAGGTACGCTCAAGGCTAGAGCTGATCACAAATATCCCGGCGGACTTGGCTTCCTCCACGGCAGCAGTGATTTCGTCATACCCTTTGTTTGGCGGCACCCAGCCAATTGACATGGAAAGCACACGAATTTTTCGATCTGGCGGGAGACTTTTGTTGATCTCGATAATACGCCGGACCGACCTGGCAAGACAGGAAAAATCCAGATCGTTCATGCTTGTAGCGCCTCCACAGTCTCCATTGGCTATGTAATACAAGTCAGCCTCAGGAGCAACGCCCACAGTTTTGCCTACTGCAATGGACGCGACAGCGGGCCCATGCATTTGAACTTGTTGCCAGTTTCCTACGATATCGTCAGCCTCTTCATATAACCGAATTCGATCCTTGTATTCAATATGATCGACCAATAACGTTTGATCGATCATGGCGATCGCCACCCCCTTGCCAGTGATGCCCTGATCGTGCAAAGTTCGAATCCCCAATCCGGGGTCTTTGCCGATCTCCATGATGAGTTGCCAGTTAAAGTCCGCAGGCATCCTGTCAGCTTTGGGCCATTGGGTCCTATCATCAAACTCGGCAAAGAGTAGATCGCTTTTCGATGTTGATAAATCCAGTTTTGTTAAATTCTGGGAACGCAAATCCACTTGAAACGGGTCTGTGGAGTTGGGATCAAACGTTGGGATGGAAGTACGTTCCGGGAAATAAATACTCATATCCATCGGCTGTGGATGACGGACGATTCGAACTTCTGGTAAAACAATGGAAGTCGGTTGTGGGGTGACAGATGGAACAATGCTGGGTGTTGAAGTGGGTCGATTGATCGTAGGTGCTGCACAGGAGGCAATCAGCACATACAATACGAATATACGATGGGTTTTTGGCATTCGTCCCTCCAGAACAATTGTACACATTTACACAAGGCGTTTCAACCGGCGGACGCCAGACGAAGAGCGAGCGAAAACTCTACGGGCGAGAAATGACCGACAAACGGAACCCATTCCGATTTGTGCGAGAATCGGGAAAAACCGGGGTTTGGAACGGATTTCGACAGATTCCGTCTTGGATGTATAATGGCCCAACGCTTGTGAAATTATCGGAGGGCGTACATTTTATCTTGCAGGAGTCCTTATGAACAACTCCCCGAAGCAATCTCCAACAAACATTCCCGAAAGTGGGTTGATGGGATATGCCATGCTGGTTGTCAGCGCTGGCATATTAGGGATCGCCATGATAGGGGGCGCCAAAATCATGTACGACATATTATCGCACGACTCGAATACGGGTCTTTTCGCCG
The DNA here is from genome assembly GCA_964555335.1 of uncultured Anaerolinea sp. Lineage (GTDB taxonomy): Bacteria > Chloroflexota > Anaerolineae > Anaerolineales > Villigracilaceae > Defluviilinea. The sequence continues at coordinate 25,223 of CAZKSG010000002.1, read as the reverse complement.
CTGCCATTGTGCTGGGGATCGTATATATCTTAGGTTGGACGGCGGCCATGGCTGGGGTCCGTATGTTTAAGAATCCGATCCTGCCGATCTTGATCAACCTGTTTATGATTGTCATTCTGATCGGTCTATGCATCTTGTATGGAGAGATCATGCAGCGTTTGTATAAGCAGGAATACGGACTCGGGCAGTTTACAAAATACAGCCTGGTCATGCTCGCCGGTATCTCTGCCATGGTGGGGCTTCATTTTATTATAGAGGATCACGATCTGCGTCCATTTGCAATTCCCCTGCTCATCTTCTGCGCGATCCATCTTGGGGTGATCGTGTATCGTTACGTCTTTGTGGGTAGTGAGAAGTCGTACTACATTATTGGCGACTTTGGTTTCCTCTTTGGGATGGCCATCATTTCGATCCTGATGCTTGTGCATGTGGGATTGCTCAATCCGATACGGACGCGTTCCTCCAATATTTTTGACGGTAAGGCTACAAAGATCTATCCGAAGGAGTAAGAAGAAAAACATCCGAAGCCTTAAAGACTTCGGATGTTTTTTTACTTTGCGAGAGGAATCTGGATGAAGAACGTGCTCCCTGGCATCTTCTCCTCATCGTACCCGGGGCTTTCAACCCAGATCTTTCCCCGGTGTGCCTTGATGATCCCCGCCGCGATTGCGAGACCGAGCCCCGGGCCGCCGCCTTTGAATTTGGTGCGCCCCGACGAGTGCAACTCCACTTTACCGAGTTGGTAGAGTTTTTCGAAGACAATCTTATGATTGGCAGGATCGATGCCGATGCCGGTGTCGCGGACACGGATCTCACAGAATTTGCCAGTGCCATCCACTTCGACAGGATGGGCGCTGATAAAAATGGATCCGCCATCGGGAGTGTATTTGATGGCGTTAACGATCACGTTATCGAGCGCCTTTTGTAGAAGCTCGGAATCGGCAAGGATCGGTGGGATCGAGTTGATCTCAGGGTCAAGCTCGAGGTTGATCTTGCGCATGACCAGATCGCTGACGTAATCCTTCTGGACCAGGCGCAGCATCGGGCCGATCGTTATCGATTCGAGATGGGGGGTAAGCACCTGGTTTTCGAGTCGTGCCACATCCAGCATGCTGTTCACAATTTGATGCAGGCGATCGGTGCCCTGCAGGACGCCATCCATGGCTATTGTGAGTGATGGATTGTCCTTGATCGCGGGTGCACCTTTCAACATGCCCATGTATCCTTTGATAACGGTAAGCGGGGTGCGCAACTCATGTGCTGCAACCTGAATGAAGTCGCTCTTGTTCTTGTCCAGTTTCTGAAGGGTGTTATGAGCCTGACTTAATTCATCCACGCGCTGCTCGACCATGCGTTCCATCATTTGGTTGAAGCGGTTCAAATCATCATACAAGCGTGCATTCTCGAGAGCAATGGACGCCTGGATGGCAAACGTTCGCACCAGCAGAACATCATCCTGGTTGAAAGACGCAGGTGTGCTACGGCAAAGGCTTAACATGCCCATGACCTTGTTCTTGGCGAACAGTGGTACCCCCAGCCAGGATCGGTCCTCCGGGTGCCACTCCGGTTGGTCCCAGTTTTGCATACCGTTCACATCGCCGATAACGACCGGTTCCCCCTGTTTGGCAACTGCGTGATAAATATTCGACCCGCGCACACTGTACTTCAGGTTTTCCATGGGAACATTTTCAGGGAAGCCCATATGCGCCTGTAACCGTGGGACGCCGTTCACATCTTCAAGAAAAAGTGCGCAGCGATTATTTTTCATGACCTGGGAAAGTTGTGTCACGATCTGCTGCGGGACCTCATGCACTGCTGTGGCGAGTGTGGATAGTTGCCGCGACGAGCGGGCCAGCGCTTCGGCTGCCTCACGACGTGACTGTTCACTCGAATAGAGCTTTGCATTCTCTGCAGCCGTTTTTTCCGCCCATTCTTTTGCCACAGCCAGTTCTGCAGCACGTTCACGCGCCTCTGCGAGCAGTCGTTCTACTTCCTGTTGGGCTTGTTCCTTTTGCTGAACGAGCATGGTACGCAGCAATGCACTGCTTACCAGATTACGAATGCGAACGTAGATCTCCCAGTCTTTCGGGCCCATCTCCACCCACATGAAACCGAAGCGATTCCTTGCCAGGGTAAGGGGCATAACGACGGCGGTGTACCGATAATCCTGTGGTGTTTTGCCGCGTGGGATGAGCTGCCCCGTGCCCATGGCGGTGCGTTTCGTGGGGATCTCGAATTTCGATGCTTCGTATTGGAATAACAGGTTGTAATTTTCAGGGGGAGGCGCCAGCACAGATTGAGGTGCCTTGACATCGCTGTAGTACATCACGTACCAACGTTTGATATCCATATCGGGGAAGTGCTCGGAGATAGCGTCGCCGATCTCACCGAGACTCATCGCAGGAGCCATCGAAAAACTGAAGCCCTGCAGCAAACTTTCCTGCTGTTCCAAAATCAGCCTGCGGTAGGCTTGTGAACGCTGCGACAATTCCCCCGCCAGCAAGCGTGCCTGTTGGAACAGGTTCTCTGCCTTGAGCATCATGGTATGGCTGGTGATGCCGCCAAGCGCATACCGCCGCATCATCGAGATGACATTGTGCCACACGGTGGTTGTCAGACTATTCTTTTGCATGAGCTCGATCATGGCGTTGACGGTTTTGAGGAACTCATCGCTTGTCGATTTATCGTTCAGTGCCAGGAGAAAGCCATCCCAGGCGCGCCCGAACGCATCTTTAAACTGTGGCAGATTCGAATCCTGGTCAGTGACGCCGGCGGAGTTCAGCAGGGCGCGTAACGCGGCTTCGCGCTTGTTTTCCAGTTTGCCGGTTTTGGCTACGTCGCGCGGCTGCACGGCGGCCTGACGGACATTTTCAGGCATGCATCCACACGACCAACGAATGAGCAGTTGCGCAGGCGTGACCGTTGTTTTGGGAACAGTACCGCCCTCCATGCATTTGATCAGGGTCTCGAAGGCTTGTTTGCCTGCGGTGTAGAACGACTGGCGCACGGTGGTCAACGGGACGCCAGTGGCCTGGGCTTCGCGCAGATCGTCGAAGCCGGTCACTGCCACATCGTCTGGCACCCGAACGCCGCGTTGTTGAAGCGTTTCCAATATACCGAAAGCCATGCGGTCATTGGCAGCGACCACTGCTTGAAAACGGAGGGAGCGGTTATCCAATAAGGTTTGGATCGCCAGCCTGCCACTTTCAGTGGTGTAATCCCCATCCACAACCAGATTTTCGTCGAAACGCAGGTCGTGAGCTGCCAATTCCTCTTTATACGCGGTGTACCGCTGTTCGGCATCGATCTGCCCGCGGATGCCGCGGACGAACGCGATGCGCTTGTATCCATGCTCCTCGATCAGGTGACGCACCACAGCGCGCATTCCGGACACGTTGTCTGGGATGTACATTGCCGCGCCGGGCACTTCCACTGATTGCGTGACAATGGGGATGCTGCCATAGAAATCGCGCAGTTGACTCAGATCCAACGCGCTTGAGCCGTAGGCGACATCGGAAGTCAGGATCAAGCCATCGAACTGGTCGGGCCGGGCAAGATCATATAACCCAAAGGAGACTTTGTTATCGGGGGATGTGGTCGGACGCAGCGTGCCTCCGATGAAGTGAACTACGTTTACATTGCACGCTTCGGCAGCATCTGTGACGCCCGTGATAAATTCGGATCCCCAGGCGCGTCCTACTTGTGAAGCGAACACGCCGATTGTCTTTCGTTCCGAGTTTGACTTTGTGCCAGACGACATCCGTTGGTTCTCCTGAACTGAATGTTGGCATTATATCCCCGAATATTTACTGCCGTACAACAAAAGAATGACAAAAGTGTATGGGAAAATTGACAGGACCGAAACCCCACAAAAGTAGTGATGGCCTTGGTCGTCGCTACGTGATCAGGCGATTTACGAGTTCGTTTGTGTTATCTGCACCAGCAAAAGAATTGGACTCTATAGAATTAATCGCATCTGCCATTGGGATAACTCCTCCCTGGTGAACCCGGCCTGTTCGTAAACTTTTCCCAATTCCTCAGGCAGCAAGGCAGGGACATGCCAGGTTTTATCGGGATGTTGTGCGATCACGGACTTCAGCATATCGGTACCAAGCCCATTGCCGCGCACATCGGGTTCCACGAGCAATGACCAGACTGCAACATCCTTTGACTCGGGGTTGGAGATGACGGCATAGGCTTGTTCCTTGCGATAGGCCCGTGCCGGCGGATTCGTCAGCGCAATGCTTTCGCCGGAGAGTTGCCAGGGCAGGTCGGCCAACCCATGGCGGGTGATCAATCCGCCGACTTCGCGGATATCCATCTCTTGAAGTTTGCCAGGTCGGTGCTCTATGGCATCCTTGCGGATGAGCCCGATCAATCTGCGCACGATCTCAAAGCCGCATTTTTTATACAGATAATACGCAGCTTCATTTTGTTCGATCACCTCCAATACCATCTCGTGTTCGTTACGTTCGCAGGCTTCATCGATGAGCTGTTCCATGAACCATGACCCTGCACCCAGTCCGCGTGCACTCTTGGCAATACCCATCGCCGCAAGTCGGGATGTCCAGCCGCGGCGGGCGAGCAGGGCGATCCCCGAAGCTTCACCTTCCTTCACAAGGACGCGACTGATGGTCAGATCAATACCGTCCTTGCGTACCATGTTCAGGAACGCGTTTACATTAAAGGCAACGTTGATGAAGTATCCTTCGAAGCCGCGGTTCAAAATGTCGACGAGGTCGGGCAACGAATACTCCGAAGCAGGGTTTGATTCAAAGTTCATGGTTGTATCTCCGGTGTCAGATTGTACCCCGCTCCGGCGTATAATCGGCAGGTTCAAAGGAAAAAGGAATGACAGATACTTCAACACTGGCTCGAAAAATTACATGGATCCTGTTCGCAAACCAAAGCCTGGCGTCTGCGGGTTTTATTGCAGCTGCAACGATCAATTCCATTATTGGTGCGAAGTTGGGCGGCAACGCGTCCTATGCCGGGCTTCCGTCCGCGGTATATCTTTTGGGTGGGGCATTTGCTGCATCGGCATGGGGATATATCATGGACCGTATCGGTCGTCGCAATGGTATCGCCCTGGGGCTTGTGATCGGCGTAATCGGTAATGCCATCGTGTTGTATGCAATTTCCACTTCGTCCCTGACTGTGTTCCTGATCGGCATGGTGATGATGGGAATTACCAATGCGGCGGTGGTTCTCGGTCGTTTTGCCGCTGCAGAGGTGAATCCACCGGCGAGCCGCGGGGCAGCGATTTCGAACGTTGTCCTTGGAGGAACGTTTGGTGCGGTCTTTGGCCCGTTGCTGGTGGGACCGATGGGAATCGTTGCCCATTCCATCGGTATGGATGAATTAGCGGGCGCTTACATCGCCACTCTGGTATTGTTTGCCATCGCATCGGCCCTTGTCTTTATCGGGCTTCGCCCCGACCCGCGTGATCTTGGAAGGGAAGTGGCGGCTCAATATCCTGAAGAGACGCCTCACGGAGAAACACGTTCCATATCGCAGATCCTCCGTCAACCTGCTGCGCTGACCGCAGTCATTGCCATGGCGTTGGGACAAGTGGTGATGGTGGCGGTCATGGTCATTACATCCCTGCATATGCGCGGACACAATCATAATCTGCGTGATATTTCGGCAGTCATTTCATCGCATACTTTTGGCATGTATGCCTTCTCCGTGATCTCTGGCCGTCTCTCCGACAAATGGGGGCGTGGGTGGGTGATCTTTATCGGTTCCTTCACTCTTTTGTTGGCGTGTATCACCGCTCCGCTCTCACCGGATGTGGTTCCGTTGGCAGTGGCATTATTCCTATTGGGATTGGGTTGGAATTTCTGTTTTGTTGGCGGTTCGGCTTTGCTTGCCGATCAGCTTTCGCCTGCAGAACGTGCACGTACCCAGGGGGCGAATGACTTGCTCGTTGGTTTGGCTTCTGCCATTGGAAGTTTGGGCAGCGGTTTTCTCTTCGCGGCATCGAATTACACGGTCATTGCAGTTGTGGCAGGTGTGATTTCACTGGTCTCGCTCGGGATGTCATTGATGTGGCTGAGAAGAACGAAAGTTGTGACAATTCCCGCTTAATGAGAACATCCCGCAGAGTTTGTGTCTGCGGGATGTTCTCTTATTCTTTATCGTTTACTTTCTGATCATCGTCAACAACATCTTGAACTTTGTCACTGCCTTCAAGGCATGTGGTTCATTGGCGGGCATGATGATGGCATCTCCGCTCTTCAAGTGATAGGGTTTCCCCGAGATGCGGACCTCCACCTCGCCATCCAACATATGAACGAGCGCATCATACGGCGCGGTGTGTTCGCTCAACTCCTGTCCTTCGTCGAAGGCAAAGAGCGTGATGTTCCCCGCGTCCTCTTTTATGATCTGACGGCTGACTACTGAGCCATCCTGATAGGATGCCAGATCGGCCATATGAAGTACTTCTGATTTGGGTGCAGTTGCCATATCTTCCTTCCATGTCGCAATGACATTACTTTATCTCGATCTGATATGCAGCGGGCTGTCTTGTGAAACGCGTCGTTCCCGTCACGATGAGTATGGCCTCCTCACCATCCTTCAATGAGAGGGGAATTTCGGCCGTCTGGTCCGCGGTTAGCGTAATGGGCGTCACAGTAGTAGTATCGCCCTTGATAATGAGACTCAGGCGATAAGTCTGTGGAAGGACGTTCTCCACGCACACAAAGCCTTCACCCAGCCAGCCACCATTGTCCGCTTCGAAATCAGCCGTGTAGTTGATCGCATCGACCTTCACGTCGTCGAGTAGGAAGCCTTCCCCGTTCAGAGCGGCATCGGTGATGTACTCGAAACGGATTTGCACTTTTTGCCCGGCGAACTTGGAGAGATCGACCGTTTCATCCTGCCAGCCGTTGGTCTGACCGTTCCAGCCCCAACCATACGAATTGCCGGAGGGATCCTCATCGGTGCCGGAGGGAGTCTTGATGATCTCCCAGGTTTGACCATCGGTGGATGCCTCGAGGAAGGTGTAATCGTAGTCGGTTTCGAGATCGTGCCACATGGCAAAGGACATGTTGATCGGGCCGCTGACGCCTGTGAAATCGAACTCGCGTGTCAGGGTCATGTCGGACTCGTCGCCGCGATTGGACCAGAACACATACTTGCCGGAATTTGCATCGGCGGGCAGAAGCCCAACGACAGTGGAGCCTGTGAACTTCAAGGTGTAATCACCGGCGCAATCGATGGAGTAGTAATCCATGCCATATTGGTTGACCGTGCCACTGAGTGACTGGGGACAATTGGAAACGGATTCGGAAGTTGTCACCTGAGGTGCATTGGGATAATTCTTGTATGTATAGCGACCATCGCCCACAGAGCCATCCATCAGGAACATGGCTGCGGCCCAATCCATGAAAACATCGTCGGCAGTGATGACCTGTCCCGTTTGCGGGTCGGTGATGTTCATACTGGCAAGCGTCCCATCCACGCTGGTGAGATCGTTCTCAGGATTGTTGGTGAGAGCCTTGGTGGCTTCCTCTCCGAAACGGTCGAGGAAGTAGGTGAGATACAGGAAGCTCTGTCCGTAGTGGGCTGAGAAATCGGGCGATTGATTGTCAACCCAGGTGTTCAATTGCATGTCCGGCTGTTGAACGTAGATCCAATCTGCACCGCCCACATCATATTTATTCAAGAACGCGCCGACTTCGGCAAAGCCTTCGTTCATCCAGGAGACGTCATTGCGATCAGATGCGTTCTGGATCATGTGCACGAACTCGTGGGCAAGCGTGGCGTAGGTATAGTCGTTGCCGAGGTCCTGGCTGGTACCAAGCACGTAGGTCTCATGTGCATTGGAATATTCCTTGACCAGCGGGTTAAAGGAATCAGACGAATTGAAATACCCCGCGATATTGTGCCCGATGCTGGTGGCATAGATCACGTAGATGTGCGGATCTTCATCCACGCCGGGGTTGGCTTCGCTGCCGAAGAACTCCCGGTCGGTGGGATAGATCTTGTTCTCGAACGTGTCCATGAGGTTCTTCATGTCCGTTTTGTCCACGCTGGTTCCCTCTTCCACCCAGAAATAGGAATGGGGCGTTTCATACATCAACGTGGCTGTGATCTGCTGGTGTTCCGCAGTATCTGAATTCGAGATCCAGAACTTTTCCTTGTCCCCAATCTTGTACTTCTTGGCGGGAACGGTCAGCGGGACATTGCAGACACTCTGCAGGCGACAGGCCAACTCATACGGGTCATTCTCAGGGACGGAGGATTCGTTGAGTGTATTCAGTGTTTCTGTTGAAATCGAGTCGCTCGATGGACGTTCCACTTCGGCGGTGGGCTGCGGTGTAGCCGTATTCCCGAAATCGATCGGAGGGATCAGTGTGGAGATGTCGGACGGGATCTGTTGCGACGCTCGATAGATCAAAAATCCTGCACCGATGATCAATGCACACGCACAGCAGACAAGAATAGCGACAATTCCTCCCACGATCTTGGGGACGGATGATGAACTCTGGTTGTTGGGTGATTCCATGTAAAGTACTCTCCTCGAAAATTTTGAAAATCTTACCCTGAATCCATGAACTTGTGATTAGGAAATTAGGTTCTCGTTATAGAAACAGGTAGGTCACGTCTCAGACGTGACCTACCTGTGAATTACGCATCTGCGTGCTGTTTACTTTTCTTTTTCGTCACCGGTTCGGATGTCTGGAAGATGATCTTGCTCTTCTCCTCGTCCACATCCACCAGGACAGTGGCACCATCTTTGAACTTGCCGCTTAGCAATTCAACCGAGAGTGGGCTTTCTACATTCTTCTGAATAGCCCTGCGCAGCGGACGTGCACCGAACGCCGGATCATAGCCAGCCTTGGCAAGCCACTTGCGGGCCGCATCGGTCAACTGGACCGTGATGTTGTATTCGTTCAGGCGGTCCTGTACTTCCTTCATTTGCAGGACGACGATCTCTTCCATTTGTTCCACGCTCAATGGCGAGAACATGATGATCTCATCGATGCGGTTGAGGAACTCAGGACGGAATGCGCCCTTAAGTGCCTTCTCGATCTTGTCGTGCGCTTCACGGTCTTCATCCGACGCTTTTGGCTGCAGGAAGCCCAACGTTCCTCCCTTGCGGACATATTCCGTGCCCAGATTGGATGTCATAATGAGAACTGTATTGCGAAAGTCCACGATGTTGCCCTGGCCATCGGTGAGGCGGCCGTCATCCAAAATTTGGAGCAATGCGTTCCAGACTTCAGGATGTGCCTTCTCGACTTCATCGAACAGGACGACCCGATACGGACGCCGTCGGACGGCTTCCGTCAACTGTCCACCTTCCTCATATCCAACGTATCCCGGAGGTGCTCCGAAGAGGCGGCTCACGGTATGCTGTTCGCGGTACTCGGACATGTCGATGCGCACCAGCGCTTCTTCATCGTCGAACATGAACCAGGCCAAAGCCTTGGCCAGTTCGGTCTTGCCTACGCCGGAAGGTCCAATAAAGATAAACGAACCGATGGGACGTGACGGATCCTTCAAACCCGAGCGGGCGCGGCGGATCGCGTCAGAAATGGCGTGGATGGCCTCCTCCTGACCGATGATGCGCTCATGCAGGCGCGCTTCCATGTGCAGGAGTTTCTCCGATTCGCTTTCCATCATCTGGGTCAGCGGAATACCGGTCCACTGGTTGACAACAGAAGCGATATCATCCACATCCACCACTTCGTCGAGCTGGTGTTCCGCTTCCCACTTGTCGCGCTTCTCGTGATACTCCTCTTCGAGTCGCAGGCGCTCCGATTTCTTCTGAGCGGCGCGTTCATAATCACGCTCCAGTCCGGCCTGTTCCTCTTCGGCTTGCAGTTTGTCGATCTCCGTTTTCTGCGCCTTGAGATCTGGCGGCATGGAATACAACGCCACCCGCAGTTTCGCAGCGGCTTCGTCCATTAAGTCGATGGCCTTATCCGGCAGACGACGATCAGTCACATAGCGGTCTGCCAGACGAGCGGCAGCGACCAATGCATCATCCGCAAAACGGACTTTGTGGTGCGCTTCGTAGCGGTCACGCAGACCCTGCAGCATCTTGATCGTGTCATCCACGGTTGGCTCTTCTACATAGATCGGGGCAAAGCGTCGTTCGAGAGCGGCGTCTTTTTCAATATGCTTGTGATATTCATCGAGTGTGGTTGCGCCGATGGTTTGCAGTTCACCGCGAGCCAGTGCCGGCTTGAGCATATTCGATGCATCCATTGCACCCTGTGCCGCGCCTGCGCCAACAACAGTATGTAATTCATCGATCATCAAAATGATCTCGCCCTGGGCGCGCTGCACTTCTTCGATTACGGCCTTGAGACGCTCTTCGAATTCACCCCGGAAGCGTGAACCGGCGATCATCGCACCCAGATCAAGGGCGACGACTTTCTTCCCGCTCAAGATTTCGGGTACATCGTTATTGGCGATTTTCTGAGCGAGTCCCTCAGCAATGGCGGTCTTACCGACGCCGGCTTCACCGATCAATACCGGGTTGTTCTTGGTGCGGCGGGAAAGGATCTGGATCAGGCGCAAAATTTCGTTGTCGCGTCCGATGACGGGGTCGAGCTTGCCTTCGCGGGCGAGTTGGGTAAGATCGCGCGAGTATTTCTCAAGTGTGCGGTAACGGGATTCGGCTTGTGGGTCTGTGACGCGTTGCCCGCCCCGCAGGTCCTGAATGGCTTGATAAACGCGGTCGCGCGTCAGTCCGGCAGACTCTAAAATGCGAGCCGCGGGCGTGTTCCGTTCCGTCAAAATGGCAAGGAAGATATGCTCCGTGGAGATGTATTCATCCTTGAGGCGATTGGCTTCCTCGTTGGCCAGATCGATAATTCTCTTTACACGGGGAGTGATGAAGATCTGCCCGGCACCACCACCAAAAATGTTGGCTTTGGGGCTGGCACGCAGGGTTGCATCGAGCCGTTCGGTTAATGCTTCGGGGCTGACGCTGAGTTTTTCCAAAATTTGTGGGATCACCCCGCCGGGTTGTTCGATAAGTGCCAGCAGGATGTGTTCGGTGTCAATCTGATTATGGCCGTAGCGCTGGATAATCTCCGCGGCGCGTTGGGCGGCTTCCTGTGCTCGTTCGGTAAATCGGTCAAATCGCATCATAGGGATTGTTCCTTTTCTAACAAAGAGACCAGACGGGTCCGCAAAGACCCGTCTGGTCTCTTGTGACACGGGCATTATAACAAAACCGCGCTGGCGAATTATCAGTGTGGCGTAAGAGGAGTATTAGATTCACCTTCTCCATGATCCATTGCGGCGAGATTTTTGCAGATTTTGCAGGTGGGATCACCCTCCTCCGATGCCCAGAAGAAGGGTTCGCGTCCATTGCCACCGCACATGGGTCCGCCATTGCCATTGTCAATATGGCGGGCGGCGGGACGCCTGGGATCGTCTCGCTGGCTGACTGCATACACCAGTTTCATCCGAACTCCTTTGGCAGTTCGTGAAATTATAGCTGACTTGGGAAGAAACACCGCGCAGACAATCTGTCTGCGCGGATCATCTTATTCATTGCAGGTTTTGTTTATTGCATACTTTCAACAACCTTGATCAGTTCATCCTTATATACTTTATTGGGTTCTCCCGCGGTCCTCAGAAGCCGGAAGACAAAACCATCGGCGTACCAATCCAACCCTTCCGGACCGGCCGGGTTTTGATGGTAAACGACCGACGCATTGTTGATTTGCAGGACTTCGCAGCCCTCGGCATTTTCACCGCAGGAGAGCACATCTGCCGGAGCTTCCTGTTGCGCCTCCTGCATGATCTGGAAGAAATTTCCCATATCGCCGTAGGTTTCATGGATGATCTTAAACTGAAGGATCACGTATGGGTTGGGGGCAGACTGATAACTGACCGTATCCAACGATACACCCTTTGGCAGGTACAACGGCTCTTTCACGTCAAAACCGGATAGTTTTTCCGCGTCTGCGACTGTTTGCAGGTTATTTGCGTTTCCTTCCTGAGGAGGAACGCTCGCCTCCGCTGTGGAAGCGGGTGCACATCCGCTCATCAGTAACAGGATTGTCATGCTGAATATGAAGAAGAGGGTACGCGTACTTTTTTTCATGCTTTTGTCTCCTTATAACGGACTGTATCCTAGCGCTTCTCTTCCCTACTCCAGGGCATAACTATATCCCATTTCAGAAGATTCATCTTAAGCCATCTGTTTTCCCCAGTTGAAAAAAATCGGGATTCACAGCATTGAGGTGCTGCGAACCCCGAAACAGGAAACAAGCGGCGTTGATGAGACGGCGTATTACATCCCCAAAAAGCCTGAATCTATCAGATACCAGTTATACACCCCAGCTGCAATGCCGATGGCGAAAACCAGGAAGGCAACGATCTTTTGTATGGCGGTCTCCGGCCTGCCGGCATTCTGTGGGAACAGGAACGTGAACAATCCACCAACCACGCCCAGCGGACCCAATGCAGCGATCTGAAGGGAATAAGTGCTTTCACGAAGTACTTGTTGCCAGTTGACGTAGATCAATACGGCAGATACAACGAGAATGACGAGCGCAAACAGCCGCATTCTCCACATGGGAACTTCTCCTCATAACTAAAATTTCACGTGTCGCCCGGTTGGACGACGTGTCTCCTAGAAAATCGCACTTTTTGATTTACGCAATATTTGAGATAGCAAACGTAGTTGTGCCAAAGGCTCCAACACAAGCGTCCTATCAAATTCAGCGTTCAGAATGGCTTTGCCTCCATTGCACAGATATTGTTCCAATGTGATGGAGCGACAACACAAGGCATGGACCTCGTCCTCTCTCAGCAGTACTAACCCTTTGACCTCTGATGAAGGTGCGGGCGAACCTTCTGCCTGGGCAAGATACATGACCGATAAATGCGAATCGTTGTCATGGCAGTATGTGACCACAAGGAATGGGGCGGGGTGCTGTTCTATTTTATGCTGCCAGTGAATCTCCTGTAGTTCCACCTCAGGTGAGCCCCAATTGTAAACGTAAGTGGTTGGTGCGGGGAGATGTTGTATCTTCAAGCTGGCTTCTTCCCTCACCTCCCGCGCAGCACATTGCCAGCTCGTTTCATTTCCCTCCCGATGACCGCCAAGACGGACAACAGGGATATGTCCGTGGTAGGGACGAATTCCAATGGCGAACAGGTATAGCCCGTTGATACAGATATACGCGCCTGCTGTGTCGATCCGTGTGGATGGAATGTCCATTTTTTCTTATTGATACCACCGCATCTTTTGCCACATCTCTTTCCAGGGTCTGCGTGGCTCGCGGCAAACATATAAGCCGGTGTGATAACTGGACTCTTCATTCTTCACGTCGTAGTGATTTTTCACCGTTCCCGCGTATTTGCATGATTTGAAGAACTGTGTAGCATAGGTGCTTTCAAAACCTACAACGATCACCGTTTCAGGTTCGAATTCGCCAAAGCTGCGATACCAATAACTGTTCACGCCCGTAATGAGGGGTGGTAGATCGTATTCATCACCATACAGATCAATCGCGCCAGCTTCACCGTAATTGCCTGCCAGGATCACTGTATGCGGCTTCTCATTATCGGGGATGGATTTGTAAATCTCTGCCACCTGAGCGGTGAGTTCCTGCCAGCCAACCATTTCGGTAAATAGATCATCAGTTATGCCAGTGGTGATCTCCCAGAGCGGAGAATTGATCGGCGCGATCGGTTTCATCAGGACGACCCCGATCAGACTCCCGATCACCTGCGTGCCCCACAATATGCCATATCCCACCCGACGCGCTGCCTGTGTCCGCGCTGTGAGCCAACTCTCGAACCCAACAACACCTGCGGCGAGCAACATCACATAGGATGGACCTGTGTAATAACCGCGTCCTTTGTTGACGAGGAACACGACGAATGTAACGAGAAACATCCAGCCCAACGGGCGGAAACGTTTCATCGAAGTGCCAAACAGGCACAGGATAAGCCCAACCGGCCAGATGAACAGGGAAAGAGGATTGGTAGTGAGATAGAGCTGTTCAGGTAGAAAATCATCAGCGCGTCCCCATGAAATATCCCGGGCGTGGATCGAGGATAGATACTCCAGTGAAATGAAATCGTGTTGGATCTGCCAGATCAGGTTGGGGAGAAAAATGAGCAAGGCAAGCCCTGCTCCCAGGTACAGCCACTTCGAACGGAGATGTTTTCGTGCAGGCGTGACCAACACAGCGACGATCAATCCGGCCACCCAGAACGCCATCGTGTATTTGGTCATCATCCCAAGCCCAATGCCTGCGCCAACGCCCAGCCAGTACCGCGCGTCGTCGGTAGCGAGCAGGCGCACTGTGAAAAAGGCGACCAGTACCCACCAAAGATAATCGAACGCGAAGTACATGATGACCGTACCGCCAAAGATGGACACGGGCGCAATGAAGACCGTGAATGCCACCAGCATTTGTGCATTGCGTTTACCGCCCATATCACGCGCCATGAATGCAGCCAGGATCATAACGATGCCTTGTGCAATGGCAGGGATGACGCGCAAGCCGCGCAGCGACTCGCCGAACAGTTCCAACCCGATGCGGGCAAAGAACGGCGTCATCGGTGGATACGACACGTACCCCCAATCGAGCTGGCGCGCGTTCATGATGAAATCGAGCTCATCACGGTGAAAGCCATATTGGCCATTGAGCAGAATATGAAACAGGACGGCAATGATCGCCATGCTGAAGAGGAGGATGTTATCGGCTTTGTGCTCTTTATTAAACATAAGTCCTCGGTTGCATTCTTATTTGTTCTCTTTTTGCTTCTTTTGAATCTCTAATACCGCGGCGGCCATGAACCACCCCATAAATGCACCAATAAGAGCTCCAATCCCGAGCCCGGCCAGGGTGTTCCCGTTTCCCGCCCAAGCTGACCCAAGCAACGCGCCGATCAGCATGCCGCCCAAAGCATAGTAGCCAAAAACCTTGTTATTCATTCTGCTTCTCTTTCATGGTTCTCCAATTCAAAGACGGACAAAGTGTCGGGATATAGCGGTTTTACCTACTTTGACGGTCTACCGCCCCGCTGTATCCCGACCCGATGTTCCAAAACTCAATTGCTTTCATGCATACGCCAGGCTATCACGTACACTAATTCGTGTTGCACCGCGTGCAGGCAGAATAGACGCTACTATTGCGATCACAACGATCAATGCCAGCCAGATGAGAACTGCCATCCAGTTATATTGATAGTTCAAGGTTGCACCGAACATGACGTGTCCCATGGCGTCTGCCATGCTGGGGCTGACCAAGAGGGAGATGGGTACCGCAATGACCCAACTGATCAATCCTTGCAAGACGCCTTCCATGACGAAAATGCCGAGGATGGTGCGTGAGCGCGCCCCAATTGCTCGCAGTACGCCGATCTCCTTGGTTTGTTCGATCACGCCAATGGAAATGACGCCCATCAACGCGATCGCACCGACGACAGCAACGATGATGGATAACGCAAGCAGCATCGATGTAACGATACTGAACTGCCATTCGTTTGTAGCCCGCAGATCTGCCTGAACCTGGCTGCCAGAGACCTTAAGACTGTGACGCTCGAATGTCTGCTTTAGATTCTTGTCCACTTCTGTCGTGAATGTTCGATCGTGAGATGTTGTGCGTATCAGAACCAGTGCAGCATGGTTGTATTTCTTGCTGATCTTGAACAACGTATCAGCAGGCGCGTAGATGGTGGATGCGGCAAAGCCGCCATAAAATACAGGTTCATACAATCCGATCACCTGCCACTCTTGCTCGCCCAATGTGCCGATATCGAGCGTGATCTTATCACCCACGTGGATGTTGTTATCCTCCGCTGTTTGCCGGGTGATGACCAGGGCACGTCCATCTCCGGGGTTGAACCAACGACCTGCCACGATCAACGGCTTGTAAAAATCACTGCCTGTGGGGATGCCACGGATGGTGGTGCTGAGCCCGGCTTCTTTCACTTGCTGTCCGGCTGTGAAGATGTTGGCTTGTTGTACGAAGCGGATCTCTGCCGCTTCCACGCCGGGAACGGTATTAGCCAATGCGACGACCCGGTCAGCTCGTTGATCGTGCATGAACTGGAGGGATATGTCATAGTTTTGGGTGGAAAAGAAATTATCAAGCGTGAGATCGAGCGACGAATTGAGACTCATTACCATCAGGAAGGATGTTCCGGCCGCGATCAATACGATCTGGGTCATGATCAGGCGTCCCTTATGACGGAACATGTTACCGAGAGCGGTGGCATAGTGAGATGGCAGGAAACGTTCGCCCACAGCTTCCACTGCACGGTCCAATCTGCTCGAGCGGTATCCACCTCCCAGACCGTAGCTGGCGATCGCCTGCCGGACCGTGATGCTGGCTCCTTTTATGATGGGAGGTAACCCGGCAAGCAGAGGTGCCAGCAGGGAACACAACGCTTGAAGGAGGATGGCATTCTTCGAGGTGTGAAACGTGTCATAGTCAATGTTGAACAGGTTTAAGAAAATTTTGGTAACGACATGGGCAACGATCGCTCCCAACGGAAGCGCGACGATGAATGCCAGTACACCATATACCAGGGCGCTGACCAGATACATCCCAACGATGCTGGGGGCTTTCCCGCCGATGGCCTTAAGGATGCCGATCTGATTGATCTGCTGCGTGATAAGGTTGGAGATCGTGTTGAACACCAACACCGCGCCGATCACCACGCAGATGAGAGCCAGCAACTGCTGTACCTGTGTCATTGCATCGAGATAGGTTCTTCCCCAATGTTTATCCGGGTTTTCGTAGCCAAAGGCGGCAACGTCGATATTTTGTTTTGCCAGCTTGTCCTTGATGGCTGTGGCGACTTCCTTTGCATACGCCTCACTATAAGGCGTGACGCGTACATAGAACCCAGTAAATTTGCCTTCAGGGATTCCCAGTCGCTGCATGCCTTCATCGTTCACAAAGAAGAAAGCCAGGTCCATGAATTGAGGCGGCGGGACGAAAGGATGACGGATCAGCCCGGTGATGGGCAGAACGCGTTCCTTTTCATCGATTTTGAATATAACCGAGTCACCGATACCGATATTGAGGAATTGAGCACCCATCCTTTCGGCTGCAATTTCGTTCTTACTGTTCGGCCAATGTCCGCCGCGTAACTGAAGTAATTCGTACTTCTGTGTTTCATAGTTGTCACGCATTTGGATAATGCCCTGACGCCATTCATCTTCAGGATGTAATTTATAAAGAACATTAACCGAGTTGTACGGTTCCACGTTTTCCACACCCGGGACGTCCCGAAGGCTGAGAAGAGTTTCGCGGTCAACCGGCTCGGACAACGCGGCGTTGATATGTGTGGCAAGAACGTCGTGATGTGACTTGTCCATGTTGGAGAGCATCATCTCGCTCATGCCGAAGATGGAACCCACGGCGAACACCCCGGCTGCAATGCTCAGTACGGCCAGGAATGTGCGGGTCTTGTTATGCCAGAGGTCAAACCAGATCTTGTGCCAGATGACGCTCATGTTATGCCTGCCTTGTCGAAGATCCTTCGGGATCGCGGCGGGAACGCCACTCGATGTTTTCCTGCTCATGACGATCGGCTGCCTGATGCAGCGCCTCACGCGTGATCTCTGACTCGGTCAGCACTTCGTTGAGTTGGTCATAGCCGATGCTCAGCACTTCCACCGGGCAGCTTTCACACGCGCGGATGGACGCGTTGCTTTTGCCATGATGGAAGAATGCGATCTCGCCAAAATACTTGCCGGGTCCCAACTCTGCAATGACCACATCCGATTGATTCTTGCGCGGCAGGATGATCTCTACTGTTCCTTTGGAGACGATATAAAACTTGTCGTTGTCTTTTCCTTCAGTGAGGATCATTGCCCCCGCTTCATATTGACGGGCCTTGATCTTGTGTGTGGCAGTCAGCAGTTGTTGGTGGGTGAGAGTGGGGAGCGCCCTGGCAACATACTCATTGACAATCTCGCCGTCGGCGATGAGTGCGGTGCGATGCGCGTGCTTGGCAAGGCTGCTGTCATGCGTGACGATGATGACCGTCTTGCCTTCGGCAACCAGCTTGTTGAAAAGCTCGAAGACTGCAGCGGCAGTTTTTGAGTCGAGGTTACCTGTCGGTTCATCGGCGATGAGAATGGGGGGATCGTTTGCCAGCGCACGGGCCATGGCAGCGCGTTGCTGCTGTCCGCCGGAGACCATGCTGGGCAGTTTGTGCATTTGATCGGCGAGCCCCACCATTTCGAGCAAATGACCGGCGCGTTCATGTCGTTCACGCGATGTATATTTTCCTGCCAGGTCCATCGGCAGGATCACATTTTGTTTGAGGTTGAGTGCCGGCAATAACTGGAAGAATTGAAAGATGATGCCCAGATTCTCGCCGCGCCAGGCGGCTAGTTGATTCTCACTCATGCTGTGGATCGCGGTGCCATTGACATAGACCTCCCCTGTGGTGGGACGGTCGATGCCGGTGATCATGTTCAGTAACGTGGATTTTCCGCTTCCCGACTTGCCGATGATGCTGACGAATTCACCCGGCGTGATTTGTAAATCCACAGTTTTGAGAGCATGATAATCGCCTGCTGCGCTTTGATAATATTTGTCCACACTGCGCAGGTCCACCATGAACGGCTCTACAACGTTCGTGGTTTCATTGTTTTTGCCAAAAGATAGAATGGACATTGTGTTTCTCCATGCGCATTCGCATCCAAACGGATGCTAGCGTTGTCTGATTAGTCTTCGTTGATGAATGAAATACTGGCTGTCATACCCCAACGAAGTGCAGGATGCGTATCCTTGAGGAGGATCGTCACTTCGTAGACAATGTCACCCTGATTCTGAGTGTAGGTCTGCCCGATCGAAGCCACAGTGCCTTTGAGTTCCACCTCCGGGAAGGCATCGAAGGTGATGGTTACAGGTTGTCCTTCTGTGATGTTTACTACATCGATCTCGGTCACATCTGTGGTCAATACCATCCAGTTGGAGAAGTCTGCCACGGTAACGGCGGTCTGCCCGGCGTTGATCGAGTTCCCCACTTTAGCTTGCATATCTGCCACCATACCATCAAACGGAGCGACGACCGAGAAGGAGTCCACTTTTGCTTGTGCCGCATCGAGGCGTGCTTCGAGCAGAACGAGTTGCTCCTTGTCCACACCATCTTTCATACGGTCATAGGCACGCTGCAGTTCATCCATCTTTGCCTGCTTCAAGGCAAGATCATTTTCTGCTTCGATGATCCAATCTTTGGGAGCCGGTCCTTTGATGTTCTTGGATTTGTATTCATATTTGTAGCCATTCCAGGTCTGAATGAGCACAGCCTCGTTGATAGTCTGGGGGATCTTTTGGGAGTTGTTTAGATAGTTAAGGTAGTGTGCGGCTTTATCATATTCTTCCCTGGCATCCTTAAGATCGATGACGGTCTGCGCCAGATCAGAACCAGCAGTGTTCTGTAGATCGTTCAGTGCCTGTTGGGCGGTCACGAGTTCGAGCTGTGCGGCAGCGTAATGGGTGTCAGATGCGTCACCGAGCCGAATGAGGACATCGCCTTTTTTGACCGTCTGGCCGTCCTTGACCAGGACCTCTGAAACTACGCCGCTTGTATTGAAAGCGATTTCGGCATAATGGACGGGTTCGATGCGTCCTTCGGCGATGATCGTGTCATCGGCAACGACAGTCGGTATCGGTTCAGGGGTGGCAACCGTTTCCTTGTTCGATGAACAGGCTGTAAAGAACAGGCTGATGAATACGAATGCAATCAGGATTTTGTGTTTCATGATCTTTTCTTCCTTTGTAGACGGTTTTCAATTCAATCATACGGACTCCAAAAACAAACTCCCCCTGTCTGTGGGGGAGTTTTCACTGTCCGAGTGGATAGTAGGATGGGCAGACAGCTTTTCAATCCTTTGCAAATAATCGTTCGAACCCCGGGTAGGCTTTCAGTGGGATGAACTCGAACTGGATCAATTGATTTTGAACGAATGGCAATGTGGATAACACCTCTTGCGCATCTTTCATGGAGTTGCATTCCATGACCAGCACCGCTTCATCTCGATCTGCACGGAAGTAGGATTCGCGAATCACGCCTGCCTGGGTCAATTCCCAGACCCTGTGCGCCTCCTCTTTTGCGTACTTCTGAAACTGCCCTGTAGGGAGGTTGGGAAGCTCATGTTCGAGCGCGAGGATTTTCATGCTTTATCTATTCTCGTATGGCTCTCAACGTCATGATCCCGAAGAGGATGCCTGAAACACCGATCAGGACAAAGATAACCGACGTAACAGGATCGATCTCCACACCAGCCAAGAGTTGACTGATGATCATGGCAATGAGTGCAGCGCCCATGGTCAGGATTTTAAGAAGCATCACGGAAGAAAGGGCATAGCCCCACGGTTGCTTCTTCAGGAGCAGGGTGGCTGTGATGAGTGCAGTCGGTACGATGACGCCGAGGTCCAATGCTTGGATGACCATTGTGATCGCGGATTCGAGTCCGTTTGGCGGAGTCCATGTCAGCGAGGGAGCGGCGACTAATCCGAGCCAGGCCAGGCTGAGAAAGACCGCTATGATGATGAAATAAATGGCTATGGCGCGGCGCGGGAATCCGTCTGAGATATGGCGGACAACTTCATCCGCATCCAGGCTGCTCATGCTGAGAATAAATCCGAACAGACTCAGTGAGAATAACGCTACATAGACAAGGAACAACGGATTGAACGCCGTGAGAAAACACATTGCGCCGTAGGTATAGAGGAAATAACCAAGTGCACCGGTAAGCAAAAGCTGACCGCGCAGCGTTCCTTTCCGGCTGAGGAGGATACCTGTGAGAAGCAGCGGGATGCCAATGAGCAGGGTAACGATATCCTGCCCAACCTCTTGTGAGGAGGAGAGAACGGTGTCGTAGCGATAGAGCCCATGGCCGCGGATCATGACGGTCTCGCCGCGCAACGTATCGAAGGGATATGGCTCACCCGTTCCCTGCCAGAAGACGCCCAAGCCTGCAGCGAGAAGCGCCAGCGGAATGATGATGATCGCCAAACGAATGGCAATGTTGTTGGGTTTCATGGTTCAAGTCTCCAAAAATGAGTTTCGCTATTTTATAGCGGTCAATCGTTCCTCGATAAGATGTAGAAAGTCATCAATTATTTTGACTTCTTCCGATTCAAAAAACTTCCTCTGAAAAATACGGAGTAATTGGACTGTGGCTACAGCAACTTCTCCAGTTCTTTTACATCATCGCGCCATCTGTATACGTGCCGCAAATTCTCTTCGAGTTTCACACGATCTTTTTCATACCCTTTTGCCAGCTCAGCGAGATGGTCGTAATATCCTGCCAGCTTTTCGAGCGGGAGCCGCGTGACCACACCTTCTCCCTGCAGATCAGCATTCAATCGTTCCAGAGATGTCAGCCATTCCTCCACCGGCATGCCCGCGGTCTTCTTGAAATCACGGATGACCCATTGACGTTCGAACAACGAGCGACTCTTCCAGCCATTGGATTGTTCTTTCAGAGTGACAAGCACCGCTTCACATAACGCCTGAGCCTGTGTCCTTTTTTCGGCATTCATCTTGGCTGAAGCATGTTCCGTTTCCGCCGCGCCAAAGCTGATATCCGCTGCTTTCAACGCCTGAATGGACGAGATCTCCTGCCCCCTGAATTTTTCTGCGAACACAACCGAAAGCGCAAAACCAACCCCGGCTTCTTCCACGGAGAGTACAGCGCCTTTGTTCATCTCAAAGAATTGTTCCACATTCATGCCCATTTGCGGTGCGAGTTTTGCAACTGCCTTCGATGCAGTCTCAGTAGGGACGAGCCCGGGTCCAATCGTGTAGGCGATGACGCCTGTTCCTTCGAGCTCGGCATCCAGTGTATTGGCAAGATGTACCTGCGCCGCCTTGAGGGTTTCGTAGCCGCCGAGGAAGGCTGTCCCGGTGGAAGAAACGCATGCAAACATGCCATGATTCCGCTTGACCATATCAGGCAGAAAAGTCTTTGCCATCAGCACCGGCCCACGCAAATTGACATGGTAACTCTTATCCCACTCTTCGATGGGAACATCGACCACGTTGCCAAGCACGGCGATGGTGGCATTGTTGATGACAGCATCCACTTTATCGAATGCCATCACAGACAGCTTATACAAATTCTTCACACTGGCTTCATCGCCGACATCCGTCTGGACGAATAGAACTCGGTCTTTGCCGAATTCTTTCTCCAACGCTACCTCTGCCATGCGTCCATTTGGGTGATTGATCTCGGCTATGATCACATTCGCGCCCAGCCACAACAGAGCATGTGCCGCCTCATAGCCGATCCCTCCACCCGCGCCTGTGACGATGACGACTTCGCCGCGTAGCGAGTCGGGTTTAAGCCCAAGAGTTGAAATAAGCATGGTCATAGTTGCCTCGATTGGCTTTTCTATAGAAATCAATGTAAGCCGGCAATGCCTTCGATCTGGATACGACAGTGGTCATCCACAAAGTTGCTGGTGATGGTTGTCCGCGCCGGATAGTTATCGGAAAAGACCTTCTTCCAACCCTCATGCATGGCGTTGAAGTCTTCGATATCCCGCAGAATCACCGTCACCTTGAGCAGATCGTGCAGATCGAGATTGATCTCCTGCAAAGCCTTTTCCAGGTTCTTGAAAGTCTGGATGGTTTGTTCTTCGATGGTGAGAAGTTTGTTGCCGTGGTCGTCATACGAACCGCCGAAATGTCCAATGTAGACGGTCTCACCGTGGATCACAAAGGTGGAGACATCATACTTGTCATAAGGTTCGATCACAATTCGTTGGGTCATGGATGTATCCTTTTCAATTCATGGGTCAGGCTTTATTCACTTTGCCGAAAAACGCAGAGTAAGTGAAAAAGCCGTAATATTCCGGCAGGTTCAAAATAAAGTCTGGAGATGTCGGCTTGCACAGCTTC
The DNA here is from genome assembly GCA_964555335.1 of uncultured Anaerolinea sp. Lineage (GTDB taxonomy): Bacteria > Chloroflexota > Anaerolineae > Anaerolineales > Villigracilaceae > Defluviilinea. The sequence continues at coordinate 2,357 of CAZKSG010000002.1, read as the reverse complement.
TGATAATCCTGCCAATCCTCTGGTGATACTTCTGGCTGTGGTGTGCCCCAGAGCATGTTGAACAGGGACGTGATGGCGACCCTGCATTCCTCATGCAGCGGCGACTGGATGGTGCCAACGAATGTATGGGCAACAGTATCTTTTAAACCAGCACGTTGAAAGGCTGGCAGGGCATTCATGAAATTGGTTTCCGGTCGCTTGTCTTTCAAGAACGGAAGATAGGCAGAACATGTGGCATTCAATCTTGCTTCGAGCAATGGATAGCCGGGCAGAACTTGCTGTGATGTCCAGCCAAGGATGATAATCTCCCCGCCGGGTTTGGTCACACGGATCAATTCCTGTAAAACGGGTCCAAGGTCTTCGGCAGGATAACCGACACAATCCATGCTCCAGACCCAATCAAAACTGTTATCGTCGAAGGGAAGATGGTTCACATCTCCCTGACGAAAGGAGATGTGTTTTGACAGCCCGGCTTCTTCAACAAGTGATTGAGCGTAATCAAGCAATTCAGGAAGAATATCAAGCCCGATGATATGTCCGTTCAGTCCGACGGCATCCAGCAAAGGCATGGTTTGGAGTCCAATGCCACATCCGGCATCGAGACCGTGACTTCCAGCAGGAAGCCCCAATGATTCGATGATCTCACAAAGCAGTGGTTCACGGAGTGGATTGGTCTCGAGCAGGTTTTGAATATAGAGTTCTGTGTTCGTCATATGTACTCGTAGAAAATACCATGACTTGATCAGAATCAAGCCACGGTACTCGATTAAGCACGTGAGAGCAGGTAATGGATGACGGCATTCGCGATCTTGAGACTTGCGAGAATGGCGATGGCAAGCAATGCCTGCTGGTCGCTCGCAATGTATGGGAGTTTCCAGCCAACGAAAACAGCCAGGGTGATGAATAGGATGAGTCCACCCAGGAGGTAGCCGATGATCGCTTGTGGATGAGTCCACTGACCCGTTGCGGCGATGCGCCCGATCCCGCTTTGGGTGCACATTGTCATGCCGATGATAACGAGCAGGATGATGTCCACGCGAACGTTGGAAAGTACAGGGACTTTCTTGCCGGTCGCACCGATGAAGACGACCACGGCAGCGAGTACTGCCAGCCCGATAATGGAAGGAGTGATAACTGCGGGTTGAGGAATGGCTTTCATGATTGCGTTTCCTTTCTTCTGACATGATATAGCGGACAAAATAAAAACTCCCCCGTCAAGAGGGGAGTCTTCACTATCCGGGTGGACAGGCTGTGAGAATTCACTAAAAGTGTTATTTGACATCATCCTGCATCATCTTTAACAGATTCAACGCCGTGACAAAGAGCCAGACTTCATAACTGCCGATCGTGATTCGTTCGAAGAGACCGAATATGTGGAGTCCCTGCCCGGCAGCGATGACACCCGTCAACCCGGAGACAAAGATGATCGCAGAAGTAATGAACGAGTAGACAACATACTTGCGGAAGCCATCCACGCGTTGCAGTCCCAGCCCCATGAGCAGCGGCATAAGGATGGTGGCAAAAGCAACCACGCCGCCCAGTACGTTATGCATCGTCCCGGCGAAGGTTGCTTTCGAGCCGAACGGGTCCATGGGAAAGAGGAACCAGGAGAGCGAAATGATCTGTGTGGCGATGAAGATACTCATCGATACACGCGAGAGTCGATGCGCATTTTTCAAAACGATGAAACCGCCAATGGCGAAGGCGAGCAATAAGATATTGTAAATGTTGAAGACGATATCCAGCACAGCCTTGTTGGGTGCGCCGGTCGAGAGCAATTCACTGATGGCATTGACGATGTGACTGTAATCGTTGCGCATGGCTGCGCCGACAATGACGGTGATGACATAAAGGACGGGAGCGGCGAGACCGCAGTAGACAAGAAATTTACGAAACATGTTGAACTCTCCGATGCAGGTTTGATGTGTCGAGTATAGGTGACAGAAACAAAAAGACTCCCCGCCGATGGGGGAGTCTTCTACTGTCCGAGTGGATAGTGGCTGTTATGAGTTTCCACAAGCCACCGCCAGATTCACCAGGATTGGCTCTGATTGAAGAGTCTGTTCTTCACAAGAAATTCCATCCCTGTTTTCTAGGCAGACGCCCATCTCCTCCAGTTCAGTGGAGGAGAAGAAGGTCAATGCCAGCGGCAGGAATACGACTGGAAGAATAAGAACGATGATCATGAGTGTGAACATAGGTGCCTCCATAAACCTTGTGAACTGATGGCAATCTTATAATGAATGGAACAAAAACTCCCCCGTCGCTGGGGGAGTTTGTCACTGTCCGTTTGGATAGCTATTAGACCTCTTGCAAAAGTCAAAAGACCTAACCCCGGAGACACAAAGACAGGGAGA
>CAZKSG010000001.1:0-87316 GCA_964555335.1 uncultured Anaerolinea sp. | reverse complement strand
CCGGGCATTGAACAATGACCTGCTTGAGCATCTCCAACGCCGCCAGATATTGTGACTGAATGACTTGCTTTGTGTTCATATAGTTTCCTTATGTCGTTGCGAGGGCGATGTTCTTTTGCCCGAAGCAATCTCCCATATAGAGAAGGATTGCTTCGTCGCAAAGAACGCTCCTCACAATGACGGGTGTTAAACGAAAACACGCTTCGTCCATCATGAGGACGACAAGCGTGTCGCGGTACCACCTCAATTCACTTTTACCCAGAGGGCAAAAGTGCTCTCGTGACCGACTACCATCGGTCTTTGCTGTAACGGGCAATCCCGTGACGGTCTACTCAACCTGTGTCTTTCTTCGTCAATAATCCAGGCGACTTCAGCGCTGCTTCCCTGCGGATGCTTCCACCGTGTGCATCCTTCTCTATCAGGTGATCTGACACGTACTACTCCTGAATGGTTGGGATTATACGCTTCCCAAAAATCGAAGTCAAGAGAACTGATAATGCTATACTAGCCCTACATTTTCATCAAGGAACCAATTGTGCTTACACCTGTCGAATACATCCTTGCTGCCTTGGCCGCCCTCGCCGCAGGAGCAGTCAACGCCCTTGCCGGTGGCGGGACGCTCATCACCTTTCCGATGCTTACGCTTTTGGGCGTGCCGGCCGTCGCTGCGAATGTGACGAATACGGTGGCGCTTTGTCCCGGCTATTTTGGCGGGACGCTCGCCCAGTGGAATGATCTCAAAACGCAGAAGAACAGGCTGTGGCTGATCGTCCCTGCCAGCATTGTGGGTGGAGTGGTGGGCGGCTATCTTCTGTTATTGACCGGCGAAAAGTTATTCAAGGAATTGGTTCCCTATCTGATACTGCTTGCCTGTGTACTGCTCGCCATCCAGGACCCGGTGCGCGCATGGCTAACGCGTCGCATGGGAGAAGGGCACGGCGCAGGGCTTGAGAAGTTGACGTGGCTGCCCGTCGGGCTGGCATCGGTCTATGGTGGGTACTTCGGCGCCGGCTTGAGTGTGATCGTCCTGTCTGCGTTGGGGATCACGCTGGAAGATTCGCTCACCCGTCTCAACGCGCTGAAACAGGCCGTTGCGTTCGCGGTCAATGTGGCAGCAGCGGTCTTTTTCATTTTTTCCGGTCAGGTGCTTTGGTCCGCCGCGCTCGTGATGGCGGTCGGTGCGTTGATTGGTGGGACTCTGGGAGGAAAACTGGCCGGGCGAATCAAACCATCCACCCTGCGCTGGACGGTCATCATCATCGGTGTGGTCATTTCCATTATCTATTTTGTGCGTGGATGAATCCCGCCTTCCTGATTTATAATCCCCGTCCTGAAATCACCTGGAGGCTTGATGCGTAAAATTCTAGTTACCCTGTTTATTGCGATTCTGGCTGGCATACTGGCAGCCTGTTCACCGTCATCGAACAGTGACGCGCCGGCAAAGGCTGTGGAAAATTATCTGAACACCCTGGTTGCCATGGACGCGAACACTCTTCCCACGCTGGTATGCGGCGACTGGGAGGAGGACGCGCTCATCGAACTCGACTCGTTCCAGGCCGTCACACCGCGACTCGAGGGCATGTCCTGCTCGCAAACCGGCACCGACGGCGATACTGCACTCGTCAACTGTACGGGCAAGATCATCGCCACCTACAACAATGAAGATCAAGAGCTTGACCTCTCCGTGCGGACCTATCAGGTCGTGCAGCAAGGTGGCGACTGGCTGGTATGCGGAACACGCTGATCTTTTTCAAACACGAAGGGCGCAAAGGAAGAATCTTTGTGCTCTTTGTGTTTAAGAAATATCCAGGCAACTAAATGGGACTCGTTGAGATCGTCGCTTCCATCGCAGCCGCGCTTTTGGTCGGCATACTGACGCGTGGTACCACCCGGACATATCTGCTACTAGGCTTCAGTGTTATTGCGGTCTATTGGTTCCAGCCGGCCGTACCCCTGCGTTCTTTTGACTTCTGGCTCCCGTCCCTCACACTTGGATTTGTCCTTCTCACCTGGTTCATCACATCATCAACGGATGCCTGGCGTACGCGTCAAAACCAGTTCGCGCTTGCCATCATCGTTGGCGTGGCAACGATCATCGAACTTTCCCGCTATATTCTCCCCAAACCCATCTTCACCGCGACAAATCCACCCAATATCCTTCAATATCTGATCTTTGTGGTTGTTCTCGCCGTTATCATCTTATTCTTTGTCTGGCAGTCACAACGCAAATCCTGGATCTTATCTGTCGCAATCCTGTTGCTGGTCGCCATTCTGATCGTTCTCAAAACACCCTCTCTATCCCTGCAAACCAGCATCTTTTTCAGGACGCTTGCAAATCGTCCCATTGACAATGCATTATCCACAGACCTGCGCTGGCTGGGATTTTCATACATCGCGTTTCGTCTGATTCACGTGCTGCGCGACAAACAGATGGGGCGATTGCCAGAACTTTCATTGGCAGAGTTTGGAACCTATGTGGTCTTTTTCCCATCGCTGGCGGCCGGTCCCATTGACCGTGCGGAACGGTTCGCCCAGGACCTGCGCAAGGAATTCAAGCTTACACAGGATGAAACATTACTCGCCGGGCAACGACTTGTCGTTGGACTCTTTAAAAAGTTCGTCGTCGCCGATGCGCTGGCAGTGTTCGCGCTAAACGACGCGCTTGCCACACAGGTCCGTTCCACCGGTTGGATGTGGATCGTCGTGTATGCGTACACATTTCAAATCTATTTTGACTTCAGCGGTTACACTGATATTGCCATTGGTGTAGCACGCTTGGTCGGCATCAAACTACCGGAAAACTTCGCCGCGCCCTATCTCAAACCCAACTTGACCCAGTTCTGGAACAGTTGGCATATGACCCTGACTCAGTGGATCCGCTCGTATTTTTTCAACCCGTTCAACCGCTGGATTCGCGGATACAGATCCATCCGTGCATGGGTGATGATCTTGATCGGTCAGCTTGCCACTATGCTCATCATCGGCTTGTGGCACGGCGTAACGCTCAACTTCATTTTCTGGGGTCTCTGGCACGGGCTGGGACTCTTCCTCCAGAACCGCTGGAGTGATTTTGCGAAGACACGTATAACTACGGAAAATCCGCGCTTAAAATCTGCGCTGCATGTTGGCGGTGTATTGCTTACCTTCCACTTCGTCGCGCTGGGATGGGTGTTCTTCGCCTTAAGCGAGCCCGCTCTTTCATGGCAGGTATTTGGAAAATTAACTGCACTTGGAAATTAAGAAGGAAATGTCACCCTGAGTAGAGCGAAGGGTCTCGCACAATGAGTCAGAGATGCTTCGCTTTGCTCAGCATAACAAAGAATCATGGAACAAAACAAACCTCGTCTTTTTGCAATTCTCCTCAAAGCAGCGCTTTTATTCGTGTTGTTCAATTTCGCGTTCCTGTACATCAAAGAGATCCCATTTGGAAAGTTGACATTGTACAACTCTGTTTTTCCCGGACGGGAACGGTTTCCCTTTGGCGAATCGCGCGAATCCTATAACCTGAGTCTTTTTGACGTGGACGCCATGTTCGCATCGCACGTGATCAACGGCGCTCAAAAATCTCCGGAGGAATATCGCGTGCTGCTCATCGGCGACTCATCCGTGTGGGGTACACTGCTCACTCCCGGGCAAACGCTCGCGGGACAGTTGAATGCAAACCCAGTCACAGCCTGCGGAAAAACCGTCCGTGCCTACAATCTGGGATACCCCACCATCTCGTTGACCAAGGATTTGATGGTCCTTGATCAGGCAAAGGATTATCAACCCGATCTGGTTCTCTGGTTGACCACATTGGAAGCGTTCCCAAGCGACAAGCAGTTCTCCTCGCCGATCGTCGCCAATAACACAGGACGCATCCAACGGCTTATTACTGCATATCACCTACCCCTCGACCCAAACGATCCGGCGTTGTCCCATCCGTCGAAATGGGAGCAGACGTTCGTGAGTCAGAGGCGGGCTGTTGCCGACCTGATTCGGCTCCAACTTTACGGGGCACTGTGGGCATCCACGGGCATTGATCAGGTCTATCCTGCTGACTACGAACCGGCACAGGTCGATCTCGAAGCAGATGAGGACTTCCACGGCCTGACATCCCTGCAGAACCAACTCGCCTTCGATGTTCTCGATGCGGGTATGTCCGTGACGCCGAACATGATGCTGGTCAACGAACCAATGCTCATCAGCAGCGGAGCGAACAGCGACATCCGCTATAATTTCTTTTACCCGCGCTGGGCGTATGACGAATATCGGGCCATGCTCAGCGAACACGCCTCCGCGAAGAACTGGGATTATCTCGACTTTTGGGATCTAGTCCCTGCCAATGAATTTACGAACAGTGCCATTCATCTAACACCCATGGGTGAGAGTTTACTGGCCGAGAAAATTACCGAAGCGATCCAAACGAACTGCAAGTGAACTGTGAAACATACATTTATTTCCATCACCATCCTTCTGGCGATCCTTTCAGCCTGCACGCCACAGGCAACACCCACGACTGCCCCGGTCATCAACGAACCGCAACCGAGTCTCATTTCAACGGTTGTGCCAGAACAACCAACAGATATTCCGCCTATTGCGGTCACAGTCGATACTGCCACACCCACACCTGAATCGGTCAAGATCGATGCGTCTGATTGGAAGAATTGGCCGATCATCCCCAAATTGAGTCAGCAGATGCTCGACGTCTATGCCCGTGGGCAGGAATTGGGGCGCGACCCACACACGGTTTCCATTGTCGGTGACTGCGAAAGCTCCTCCGACTGGTTCCTGAAGGATTTTTCGAAGGGCGACCGGTTCTACAACCTCGGCCCGTATGAAAATTTGCAGGCGACCATCGACTATTTCAATCCCTCACTTGGGTATGCAAGCTATGCCGCCATCCGCGGCGCAACCGCTGTCACCGTGCTGACGCCGCTTTGGGCCGACCCGAAAGCCTGCGACAAAGGCGAAACGCCACTGGGCTGTGAATATCGCGTCCACAATTCGGCGTTTGCCATCATCGCCCTCGGCACGAACGACATCCACAAGCTCGACCAGTTCAAGCCGAAAATGCACGAGATTATCGAGTACACGCTCGCACAGGGCATCGTTCCTATCCTCGTCACCAAAGCCGATAACCTCGAAGGTGACGGAAGCATCAACTACACCATCGCCGAACTCGCTGCAGAATATCAACTGCCGGTTTGGAATTTCTGGGCCGCCGTCCAGTCACTGCCGGGGCAGGGGCTGCAGGAAGATGGTGCTCATCTCACCTTTGGCTCCAACTTTTTCAATGAGCCCGACAAACTGCAACGCGCCTGGCCGGTGCGCAATCTCACCGCCTTACAGGTCCTCGAAGCCATGCGCCTCGCTGTACAGGAGTAATTTATGCGTCGAATTCTTATCATTATTCTTATGATGACGTTGCTTGTCGCCTGTTCCGGTGGACAGGCCCCCGCGCAGCTTTCCACACCCAATGTAACGAACGAGCCGGTTCAATCCGAGCCGACGGTTGTTTCCGTTACCGAAGCCACGGACCTGCCCGTCGCGTCCACTGCCACGCCTGCACCCATCGCCACTCCGGCACGAAAAGACCCATTACCCACCGACGCCTGGAAGGATATGCCCATCGTACCGGCCGGCATCAGTGAACGTGCCCGCGCCATCTACGAGTATGGACTACATCTTGGCAACGACCCGACCCATTTCTCCATCATCGGTGATTGCCAGAATGTCTCTTCCTACTTCCTGTCTGCTTTCGATAAGCCGGGCGAGTTCAGCCTCGGCGAGCAATATTCCTATCTCCAACCGACGATCGAGTACTACCAGGGCTCGTTCTCGCGCAAGAGTCTGGCCGTCAAAGGCGGGTTCAACGCCGCGGCGGTGATCTCTCCACTGCGGTCTGACCCGAAATCGTGCAACCCAAATGAATCCCCTCTCGACTGCGAGTTGCGCACATGGCGTCCTTCGGTGGTCATTGTCAGCATGGAGACGTGGTGGTCCGAGAAACCGGCCGAGGAATACGACAAATACATGCGTCGTGTGCTGGACCGCATCATCGAAACAGGCGCGCTGCCCATCATCGCCACCAAAGCCGACAACCTCGAAGGTGATAACGCCATCAATGCCACCATCGCCCAGATCGCCCACGATTATGAGATCCCTTTGTGGAATTTCTGGGCGGCCGTGCAGCCACTGCCAAACCACGGTCTCAGCCCTGATAACTTCCACCTGACCTTCGCCCGCAACTTCTTCGACGACCCGCAGCGCATGAAAACCGCCTGGCCCTGGCGTAACCTGACCGCACTGCAAACATTGGACGCCGTGCATAACGCTTTGAACGAAAAATAAGAAAGGTAGGAGGTGGCTGTCACATTCACCAGTGACAGCCACTTTATTAAGTGGGGAAAGAATTCATCCAATCTTAATCAAATTTCAATGATTGCCTCTTGACAAATTAGAACACTTGTTCTAATATATTGCTATCGTTATTCGTTGCATGTTCAGTGACACCCTGTCACAGGAGGCTCAAATGAACCGGTCCCTACCCATCAAACTTCTGCCCATGCTGCAGAGCACGGCTCACAAGCGCGGCTTGATCTTTGGCGGAATTATTCTCTGCGCTCTTATAGCATTCGAGATCTTTAATTTCTCCAGTACGCTGTTCGCCCTAAGCGACATCCTCGGCGATCTTTCGTTTGGGCCGGTCACCTGGGCAAGCATCCTTGCCCTCGCCTTCTGCGGAATCGACTTTGCTGGCATCGCCCGCATCTTCACCCCCGAAAAGGGACGCGACGAACCGGCTGAGGTCTGGTATCTGTTCGCGGCCTGGTTTCTGGCGGCTGCCTTCAATGCCAGCCTCACGTGGTGGGGAGTCTCTGTAGCCATTCTGAGGCATAACGCCCAGGGCGGCGTTCTGCTTGGGCAGGAAAACATGACCAAGCTTGTTCCCATCTTTGTGGCGGCCATGGTCCTTCTGATCCGTGTCTTGTTGATCAATACCTTCTCCATTGCAGGAGAGCGCATCTTCTCAATGGCAGACGAACGTTCTTCACAATCTCAATACAAGCCATCGTATCGTACTGAAAACGAATCGTATCGAACACCCAATTCGGTTTTTCCACGCCCTGCGCCAAAGCCCACGCCTGCCGCTGCTTCGCGGCCGCTCTATAATGAGCCTACGTATCACCCCGTCGGCATGAACGCACAGGAGTACAGTGAAAACAATTCAGTGCGGAGGTGACCTATACCCTAACCGAACCCTTCACTTGTTTCGACCTCCTCAATCAAATACATCCAACAGCAAATACGCCGCGAAAGCGGCGTATTTGTTTGGTAGAGAATGCCCGGGTGGTTCGACAGGGGCGAGTACGAACAACAGTCGAACCATGGATGCAATTTCTATTCGTCAGGGAATTTGCGGAAGGGCCGAGGACGGAAAGCCGAGAAATACAATAGCGGGCGGTATCCCATCCTTCGATAAAGTCCAATCGCTTTTTCAGAGGGAATCAGCACCATGCGCTTGAGCCCAAGCTCCAGCGCCTGAATGTGTGCCCGTTGGATCAAGGATGTGCCCAGTTTTTTCCGGCGATGAGATTCCATTACATAAAGCTGGTTGATATATCCCACTTCCGGGTAGATCGTGACCAGTTGTGCCCAACCCACAGCTTCGCCTCCCACGGTAACATAGAACGAATGAATATGTTTGTCACGCAAGGTCTCCACGTGAATCCGTTCGCCCTCGGTGGTCAATGTGTGATTGGCGGTTTCCGCCTGCTTGAGGGTTGTCGCCTTGTGGACGTTCGCCGGAATGGTATTGACCTTGTCAGGCAGTTGCATCCCCAGAATGGCTCCCGTACGGACGAATTCGTGATCATATTTGGTGAACTGCTGTTTCGTGATCGTATTGGACGGATCTGCATGAAAGACGTCGATAATGTATTGTTTCTCTTCCGAAATCGGATAGGACAATACCGCATCCATCACGGCAGACGAATTGGCACTTAACGCCAGGAACTCATACTGGAACGACGCGATCGGAGCGCCCTCATAAATGGAGACGCCGATGGGTCCGTGCACTTCATACCTTGTGTTGTATGTCACTTTGTACACATGGTTATAGGATGCGATCATCGCTTCCACGGCCCACCAGTTTTCAATATCTGGGCGTGGCGATGTGATGGATTTCTGCGGTGATCCCGCGGAGATTGGTTGCTTCGTTGGAATAAGCATGGTCTTCGTGTATGTCGAGACGCACGATCACCCCCGGTGTTACGGATTACACATTGTAGTTGGATTGCAGGAATGACAGCCTAGGTTCCGGGGGCGCCGGGTTCGAGCGTGCTCTCGCCGTGAGTGAGAACGTAGAAGCTGCGCCCATTATCAAAGATGAAATCGGTGATGATGTACTCGGCAGCAAAAGCAGTTTCGAAGACCTCGCGCGAGAAGAACCGCCAGTCACGTGCCAGAGGAAAATCCGCATCCTTCAATGCCGTGAAATCAGACGGGATCTCTGCCAGAGCCAGTTTGCCGTCGAGGGGAGCAAAATGCTCCGGCGGACGGAACCGACCATCGGCTTGAGAGTGAGGCGAATACAAGGGTTGGAGATCGGCCTGTGAGAAGTTATCCAGTTTCAAAGGACGGCGGGCGCGCTTGCTCAACCTCCGTTCGACGCGGCGTGTGTTCACCCACCAATCCACTTGAAAGCGGTCGGATGGCAGGCCAGCATTAAGACCATCTCGCATATCGCCATATTCAGAACGGCGATAGGTGTTGCAGACCGCGCCGAGTTTGGCGATATTGAGATAGGCGTTGCGGCTCAGAAGCGGATCGTACGTCCACGTGATGTGATCGATACCCTGATGACGGACCATCTGCCATTGTGCACGCTTCAAGGCAAAGCCGATGCCTGAATCACGATACCCGGGGTGGATGCCCATCATGTGCGAACAGTGCTTCGGGCGCGGACCGTCGGGCGTGAACTCGATGCCGGGGAAACCAAACACAAAGCCGATCAATTGATCGTTCTCATACGCACCAGCGACCAGTCCACCGTTATGGATAGCAGTGATCAACATATGCGCGGGGACAACATCCGTTTCGCTGCCAGGCCACACCAGGCGCTGGAGTTCCTCCACAGCGGTCATCTCTTCAGAAGTTTCAAGGATCTTGATAAAGGGAGCTGGCATAATTAACGTGTGGGACGAAACGTCTTTTGAATTCTTTCGGTCAGTGCAGAATACCACGGCTTGCGTACTAAATAATCGAGACGATATCCAAAACGTGCGGGCATGAGCCCGAAGGTGCGCGGTAGGTTCTCCACAGGACAGGTCCGGTTCACAGCTACGTAATCGAGCCAGTACGTGGAGATGTTGAAATTCGGCACGAACGAATCGAGACTGACGAGCAGCGCGCGCATATAGGGGGGCGGAAGCGGCACGAGCAGACGCTGCGCATGTGTAATACCCATGAGCGTTTCGAGTACCTGGCGCAAAGTGAAATATTCAGCGCCGCCGATCTCATAGGTTTGATTGATGGTCTCCGCATTTTCCAACGTCCAGATCAGGCAGGTGACAAGGTCTTCAACCCACAATGGCTGGAGCAGTGTCCGCCCATCGCTGGGAATGGGGAAAAAGAATGGTACGGCGCGCAGGAGGGATGCAAGATTATTGGTGAAACGATCCTCCGGGCCAAATACGACCGAGGAACGGATGATGGTATAGGGAACACCGCTGCGGCGGATATGTTCCTCAGCGATGCCTTTTGCCTTTTGAATGGGAAACGCCGAGGCACGGTCTGCACCGATGTGACTGAGGAAGATGAGGCGCGTCACGCCCGCATCTTTGGCAGCCTGCGCCAATGTTCGCGTCCCTTCAATATCGGTGGTGAGCAGGTTGCCACGGCGCCCCTGTGTGCTGGCGCTGGCAAGATGATAGATCTGGTCCACGCCGCGCAATGCCGCACGGACACCGCGCTCGTCGTTCAAGCTGACCACAGCCACTTCCACCGGCACTCCCTTTGGAATGCGCGGCGATTGCGGAGAGGGTCGCAAAAGCACGCGGACCTGCTCTCCGGTACTGGAAAGCTGACGAACGAGGGCGCGCCCGATGAATCCTGTGGCGCCTGTAATAAGAATCATGGGAAAGATTATAGCAGAGGAGGAAAAACCACATGCCAGCCGAATACACAACTAGAATCCCGCTGTTATCTCTCATTAACAACATCAAGGCAGCTGGTTGGCTGCTTTGATGTTGACTCTTATTTCTTCTATTAGGGGGTTACAAATTGAAGTATGCTCCATGCGGACGGACCATTCGTGCCATTGACCATCACTCGCACATATATGGTCTTGCCAGGCGGTAGGTTCCTGGTGAGTGCATACATAGGGTCTTTTACCGTGCTGTTTAGCAGCAAGGCACTGAAACTGGCATTGGTAGATATTTGAACGGTGTAACTCGTGATTGCACCCTGTCCTGCGGCTGTATCCCACGTGAACGAAGGTTGAAGCGAATTATTCCCATTCGGGATCATGGTCAGAGACTGCGGCTCCAGGATCACCGTCCGCAGCGACCAGACAGATGACCAGCCGCTGTAATGCTCGCTGCCATCAAAGCTATTAAATGTTCTCACACGCCAGTAGAACTTCGTATTCGAGGCCAAGTCTGCAAGCGGAGTGAAATCGGAGACAATCGTAGTTGTATCGATCACTGTACTTGTAAAGCCGGGTGTATCGTCCACTTGAATTTGATAATGTTTGAAGACCGTCCCTGCAGGAACCGTGGAGTCCTTCCAATTAAAGGTCGGAGCATAGGTTTTAGCTAGACTCCCATTTGACGGGGAACTCAATCCCGGCACGCTCGGCGGGTTTCCTGTTTTGAACGACCATGTCACAGACCAGGGACTGCTGACCACAGATGTTTTGGCTTGCACGCGCCAATATAAGGTCTTATTTTGTGGAAAATCTTTGGTCATGGTGTAGGCTGGTGTATTCACCGTAACATTGACCAACAGGCTACTAAAATTGTTTACACTGGAAACTTGCAGGATGTACCTCGTTGCACCGGGCGTCTCATCCCAATTGAATGCTGGACGATCTGTCACCAGAGTTTCGTCATTGGCAGGAGAAACAAGTGTCGGCTGGGCAAGAGGCGTTTTAAAGTTCCGCACACTGGACCAGGCACTGGCAGCTCCAATCGCATTGAAGGCGCGTATACGCCAGTAATACAGCTTACCCGGCAACAATTCGGCGTTCGGTGTAAATGTGGATGAGACGGCACCGCTATCGTCGATCACCAGGACGCCAAAATTACTACTTGTCGCAACCTGAATGTGATAATGGTGAGCAACCGGGTTGGAGTCTTTCCAATCGAATACTGGTTGCAGATTGATGACCAACGCGCTATTCACAGGTGAGATTAACACAGGAACACCCGGTTTGGCTATGAAACCCAAAGTAGGTGTCAGTGTTGGTGTAACGGTACTCGTCGCCGTAGGAGTCGCTGTAGGTGTGTCGGTGGGAGTAGAGGTGGGCGTGTGGGTAGGTATATCTGTGAATGTAGGAGTGGCTGTGGGAGCAGGAGGAAACACATATTCAAACGCTCCCATATCACAATGACTTCCCTGCGGACGCGCCATACCACGCTGATCAGTATCAGTGCAGGTAGCATCATCCCCTGCGTCGATCGCCGGAGAACCTGGCAGGAGGGCCATAGTCTGGGTAAAACCGCCGTTATCTTGTAACGGTCCCAATAGTGGATTGGCATCAATATTTCCAGTGCCAGAATATCCACCCTGGATGATGCTATAGCTTACAGAACTGGATCCGCTGGCATTATAGATTTCGCCTCCCAAGTTTCCATACAAAATACTGTTAATGATCGTTGTATGGCTGTTACTGCCATTATAGATTGCACCACCCGCAAGCGCAGAATTACCAGTAAATGTTGCATTAATAATGGTTGGGTTGCTATTCCAATTATAGATCGCGCCACCTGAAGAGGAGGAAAGGTTATAAACATAATTACCCGCAAATGTTACATTTACAAGATATGGGTTGCTGTTATATGTATTGGTTACAGCAGCCCCAAGCAAATCTACAGAATTATTGAAGAAAGTTACATTTGTCAGACTGGGACTGCTATCGACGTCGTTTACAAGGGCACCCCCACGACTTCCCAAGCCTCCAGCGTTATTACTGAAAATCACATTTTCAAAGATTGGATTACTTTTGTAATTGTATACACCAGACCCAATCCCCCCTATGTTTTCATGAATTCGTAAGTTTCTCAAAGTAGGACTGCCACTTGAATTGTATATCCCTCCGCCACCAAAGTCATAACCACCACCAGGTATATTTCCACCAGTTATCGTAAAGCCATCCAGCACTGAAGAGTTACCCGTATTGCTACCCACCATCACATGATAGGAATTGTCACTAGTGTTACCAACAACGCCAATATCCCCACTCAAAATAGTGACGTTTGTTTGAAAGTCTCTTTGAGAGAGTAGCGTTTCAGTTCCGGCAAAACCACCGTACACTGCAACGCCATTCTTGAGATTAAATGAGATGCTACGATTTGTACCACTTGTTGGTTTGTATGTGCCTGCTGCCACCCAAATTTCGTCACCACTCGAAGCGGACGCCAAAGCCAATTGTAGGTCTGTGTATGCGTCGGTCCAGGACGTGCCGTTGTTTGAGCCGGTGGCGTCCCATTTCACATAATGGATTATCGAATCGGCACGCACAGGAGCTACAGCAAATAGCCCGAACACCAAAACCAGCATGAGGATTACTCGAACACCTGCCGATTTGAAAAGATTCATAATCATATATTTCTCCCCTGGAGACCGTTCTCATCCCCAGAATGTGTATTGTAGGCTACGACGCAGACATCCACGACTATTCAGGAGAGTAGTTGTGTTGCATTTCACAATCAAGACATCTGGACAATGATTTGGTTACAGGGCAGCATGCCAAGCGTTGAAAAAAAAAACTTACCCAACCTATATCAATAATCCATCGATAACGAGCAACTGCCTATCCCCCATGGACAAGGCAAAGCAGGTCACATTTTTTGCAGCATGATTTATCGTAATGCCTGAAGCCGGGAGCGAAACTGCTCGATTTCTGACCGGCTCGATGGATCAAAAAGCTTTTCGATCGCTCGACCTGGCCGGCAGCGGATCGACAGCATCAATCTGTCATTGCGGACGTCAGAAAGTGTTACTGATTCAACAACATATAGAGGGATATATTGCCAGACACCGCCATACTGCGAGATCTTTGACTCTTTGTTGCGTTCCACATCCTGTAGAAGGATCAATTCGTGGTCGGTCAGAATAGTGAGATGCGCAGGAGACACATTCTTATAAAACGTTTTGCCGAAGAGGGTAACCAAAGGATCACGAATTTCCTGCTGCAAAAGAATTTGCAGAATGGTCTCACCTGGCATCAAACTCTCCCTGCCATAGTTCATGAACTTAAAATGAACTGTGGAGAGTGAATTGAACTTATCCCTTTCCAGGGCAAACCGGGTGTTATCCGTTGCAACCAGAGCAGGACGCAATTTCCTTTGAATGGATGCAAAATAACGCAGGCTGGTGGTATTGACTTCGATCTTCGAAGTGGATGACTCTCCCTGACCCGTTTTTCCATAAACGGTCAGCCATGAATCCAGCAGGACGATTCCCACCTCCGAGCTGTAGATATCACTATATGGATAATATTTTGCGTCGATCTGATTTCCGGTCTTCTCGAAAATATACAGAGCAGATTCAGTGTCACAGATCAATTTTTCAGTGGTCTTCCGTGGGAATTTATCGAGTGCGGGTGTCCATACTACATACGGAAAAGTCTGTTTATCTCCCAAATATTCATCAAAAGAATTTTTGAATGCAGCAGGGATATCTTCCCAAGATTCGATCACTTTAGACCATGCAGACATGGTCTGCCTGGCCGCGGTCATGGTCGTGTTAGGGTTTTGCATAGTCTGGGACATGGAATGAAAGGTCTTTTCTGACTCGCTATAGCGAAAGGATAGATGTATTAAAGATTGTACACCTGAAACCAGTGCCAATGCAGGAGGTTATTCACAGAACCTTAATTTTCCTTCAACCAATCGAACGCCACCGACTGCATTTCAAGATCGAATTTGTGCGTGCCAGGATAGAACTGTCCAGTATAGGCTTCGGGTTTACCGACACTTGCATAATGGCCTTGTAAACGCGCGTGCGCATCCTTCATTCCGGTTTGGGTGAATAAATAATCATCAAGATCATATTGCACCAACAATGGCATGGGAGCACGGCAGGCGGCGATGTCTGGCCAGTCACCATGACGCGCCCAGCCAAACGGGAACAACATCCACGTATGGGACATATTGTGATCAAGCAGGCCGGGATACGTGGTCATCAAGCCAACGATCACGGCAGATTGAATGCTGTTATGAGTTGCCAGCAACAACGCCGCACGGTTCCCTCCACCCGATAAGCCGATGCAGGCGATTCGACTCTTCTCTACATCCGCGCGGGAGAGGAGATAGTTGAGCGCAATACGATCTTCATACGCGACCACACCAGCCATACTAGTACCTAGAATATTGCAGTATTTCGAGACGCGATGTTCATGGAAATCAGCAGCAGCGTTATATCGTTCGATCTCGGTTGATTGGCGTTCTATGATCGCCTTTGTTTCATCGTTCATTGTTTCCATCATCGTTTCATACGGAAATCGGCGACTGCCCCACAGGAACACATCATGGGCCAGGACAACAAATCCCTCGCGCGCCAACGCATTGACATACGCACGTCCACCATAGGGAACCTGGCGGAATTCTTTCATAACAGATAATTCATCGGGACCATCGGCGATCTTTTCCTTGCCATAAAATTTAAATCCACTATGGTCATGCAATGCAACGATTCCCGGAAGCGGTTTTGTTGCATTCGCTGGCTTGAAAAGATACGCATGCGTGCGCGGACCGAATCCCACAGACCATGAAACTTCCTGCCCAATCAAACCATCCTTTACCCACTCACGTTCGATCTTAACGTCCACTGGAGATTCATCGGTGTGGCAAAAGCCAAGAGTCTCGCGGATCAAAGCCTGCGTCTGCGCTCCAGGAGCCGCAGTGGGATAAAGGGAATGTTGTTGACGGGCGGCATCCACCCAGTCGCTGAAGATTCCCAGATCTTGATAGTGTTCAGGCATGCTGCTCCTTGCTGCTTCAGCGTCCGTGAATGTAGCGTGGGCGCGTCATATTTTCGGGCGAAAGAATGTCATCGAGTTCGTGTTTGCTGAGGTACCCTTTTTCCAAAACGATCTCGTAGACGGAGCGTCCGCTTTTTAGCGCCTCGTTCGCGACGAGCGTGGATTTTTCGTATCCGATATATGGATTGAGCGCTGTCACCAGCCCAATGGAGTTTTCCACCATGCGGCGGCAGGCTTCGCGGTTGGCGGTGATGCCATCCACACAGCGGTCCGCCAATGTACGGCAGGCACGCCCGAGCATATCCAGCGACGTGAACAGGTTGAAGGCAATGACCGGTTCCATCACATTCAGTTCAAGTTGACCGGCTTCTGCGGCAAGCGTCACAGTGATGTCATTGCCGATCACTTCGAACGCGACTTGATTCACCACTTCGGGAATGATCGGGTTGACCTTACCCGGCATGATGGATGAACCCGGCGCCATCGCTGGAAGATTGATCTCGTGGAATCCTGCGCGTGGGCCAGAGGACAGCAGCCGCAGGTCGTTGCAGATCTTGGAAAGTTTGGTCGCCACACGTTTCAAGACACCTGAGAGTTGCACATACGCACCGGTATCCTGTGTGGCCTCGACAAGATTAACCGAACCGACCACAGGGATGCCGGTCAGGTCACGAAGCTTTTCTGTAACCAACCGCGCATAGTCGGGATGCGCGTTGAGTCCCGTGCCGATCGCCGTCGCGCCCATGTTGATCTCGCGAATGAGCGACTGCGCCTCTGAGACACGCTGGACATCTTCAGTGATCATGATCGACCAGGCTTCGAACTCCTGCCCGAGCGTCATCGGGACCGCATCCTGCAATTGTGTGCGTCCCATCTTGATCACATCGCCAAACTCGACCGACTTACGGGCGAACGCATCTCGCAGGTATTGCATCTCCTTCATTAACCCATCCAGTTTTTCGCTGAGGGTCATACGCAGCGCGGTGGGATACACATCGTTTGTGGATTGTGACATGTTGACATGATTCAGAGGATGCAAAATGTCATATCGTCCCTTTTCATACCCCAGCAACTCCAAGGCACGGTTGGCGATGACCTCGTTGGCGTTCATGTTGGTGGATGTACCCGCGCCGCCCTGGATGACATCGACTACGAATTCATCATGTAAGGCTCCGTTCAAAAGATCATCGCAGGCGCGGCAGATGGCGTCTGCAATTGTAGGGTCGAGGAGACCCAATTCCTGATTGGTTAAAGCAGCGGCTTTCTTGATATATGCCAGCGACTTGATGAGACGCGGGTAATGTGCGATCGTGATACCGGTAATGTCAAAGTTCTCGGTCGCGCGCAGGGTTTGAATGCCGAAATAACGGTGAGCAGGGACCTCGCGGTCACCGAGCAGGTCATGTTCGATACGTGTAGTTGTCATATGTGAATTCCTTTCACTGTGTATTCTAACGCGGCCTGTTTGGCCGGGCACTGGTAAATATTAAGTAAAAAGGCACCTGGTGTCACCAGATGCCTTCTGCATTTCAGACATCGTTAGAAGCGCTTGATAAAGATCGCCAGGTCATCGCCTACACTGTAGAAATCCTTGATGGATGCTTCCAGCGCGTATCCCATGCCATAATAGAAGTTGCGCGTCGGTTCGTACTGCGGCGAACCCGATGTCTCCGCAATGAGCATGCGTCCCTTTGCCAGGCGGACCTGCTCCTCGGTGGCGACCAGCAATCGGCGCCCGACTCCCTTGCGGTGGATGCTGGAATCGACGGCGATCCAGTACAGGTCAAAGACACCGGTGGTCAGGTCGCGTGGTCCATAACAGGAAAACCCCTGCACGTGATCCCCTTCTTTATCCACGAGAAAGTTATATCCGCCGATCACGGGTCCATCATTCAAATAGTCCTCCCAAAGCGCCGCCACGGTTTCGATCTCCTCCTGGTTGAAAACACCCGCCCGGGCTGCAATGTCCCTGACTTGTGCTCCATCGGCTTCTGTTGCTGCAGTGATCATTAATTCCATCCTCACATATAGTATTGAATTGTGCGATGCTGATTGTCACCGTAATTCGAGTTTTCAGCAAGTCTAAAAGGAGTGCGCTTCGTAAACCGGAAGTGTACCTCCTTTAAGAGATGGCTTCGTTTGCTTCTCGGGTATGTCCTCTATCCGAGTACCAAAAGATCCAAAGGCTGGAGAGTCAAATGATCTTGCGAAGGGATGTTGCTCATCCCATGCAGGGCTTTTTTATTCCGAAGAGAATACTGGTCCAGAACGCGGGTAGAGACAGGTTGAGGATGCTCTGAGAAATTCCCAAAGACAACAATACGTTTCCCATCATTCATCCTCGTGAAGCCCAGCACATGTTCATTTTCGGTGGGGATGATCTCGAGCACACCACCCGAGAATGCATCGTGCTCCTTGCGAAGCTGGATGAGCTTTTGCAACCCATGATAGACACGTCCTTCGATCGAAGTGGGATCACTTCGCCTGGCATATTTTTCCCAATCAGCACGTGGACGATGCACCCAGCGGCTGTCGCGTTCATGAGCAGGATCATCGCGGTAGGTGTAATCATTGAGTGTACCGATCTCATCGCCGAGATAAATCAGCGGGATACCACCGACGGTTAATATCACACCATGAATCAATAAGATGCGACGAATCGCCAACTCGACCTGGTCTGTGCCATCCTCTTTGAGTGCTTTCTCCAGCCCGGCCAGTGACGCACATGTTCCGCTGATGCGGCAGTCGCCAGTTTTGGGATTCTCCTGAAAGGGAATCCCGCGTGCAAAACTACCTTCAAAGCGGCCGCGATAGAACTCGTTCAGAAAGCGGCGATGATCATAGCCGTTCATCCCTAAAATCGCGGCGTCTTCATCGGAGAAGGTCCAGCCAATGTCATCATGCACGCGTACGTAGTTGACCCACGCGGTTTCAGGGTGAATCTTGAAACGATTGGCAAGCGCCTGTGAAAGCAGACGGATTTTGCGCGTGGCAAGTGAATTCCATAGCAGCGCCATCAGGAGCGGATTGTAGGAAAGCTGACATTCCTCAGGGTCGATATATTTGACTACATCATCGGGATGCACGATCGCTTCAGATTTGAACAGCATGGCGGGAGCAGAGATCCGTGCGACTGCATTGAATGCCCGGATCAATTGATGTGCCTGGGGCAGGTTTTCGCAATTCGTGCCCATCTCCTTCCAAATAAAGGCAACCGCATCGAGGCGGATCACTTCCACACCCTGATTAGCGAGGAATAACATCTCCTCTGCCATACGATTGAAGACAGCGGGGTTGGAATAGTTCAAATCCCATTGATAGGAATGGAAGGTCGTCCACACCCAACCGCCGGATTGGAACAGGTTGGAGAAAAATGTAAATGCGCCGGGATGTTCATCGGGAAAGATCTCTCTGAGATTACGCTCATAGGCATCGGGCAGCTCCCGGCTGGGAAAGATGCGGTAGAAGTCCAGATGTTCATCATCCCCGGCTTTGGCGCGCTCCGCCCAAAGATGCTCGTCGGATGTGTGATTGAACACAAGGTCTACAACGAGACTGATCCCTGCGGCACGAAAATCCCTCGCCAATGAAGCAAGCTGTTCCATCGTCCCCAGCGGTGGATGCACCTCACGATAACTGCTGACCGCGTACCCGCCATCGTTCTCGCCCGCAGGCGCCTTGAACAATGGCATGAGATGGAGGTACGTGAGACCGAGTTCTTTGAAGTATGGGATTTTGGATTTCACGCCCTCGAGATTTCCAGCAAACAGATCGACGTAACAGACGCCGCCCAACATCTGGTTCGATTGGAACCAAAGCGGATTCTGTTCCCGAGCTTTGTCCAGTTGGCGCAGATCTGCGTTGCGCGCAAACCATGAACGTGCCAGGCTGGCGATCAGATCCTCGAGATGAAAGAAGAAATCATAGCGCGTACCATACAAGCCGAGATATAAATTAAACAAAGCCGGAAAATGTTTTTGAAGCCTGATGTTGAATTCCTGCCAGCCCTGTGGGTCTGATGTAATACTGGTCGATAGATCTTTTTCCACGCGCGGAAGCAGCCGGTGGAGTGTACGTTTTGCTTCGTGTTCAATATCGATCATGTAGGATTCTCTCCGATTTGGAATAGGGCACGGTTCAACTGATAAATATCAAGTGAATGGAGTATAAGGTCGCCGCCTTCGGCAAAGAGTTCGGGACCATCGCTTTGTTCATTGGGGAAGATACATTCCGTAAATGCAAGCAGCCCATCATTGGCAAAGACTTCAACGGATGAGGCATCGATAAAGATTCGCAATTTGATAATGTATGCCCCCCAAACCATATTTTCAGGATGAAATTGGTAGAAGAGATGATACATGCCAGCATGCCAGACCATGCCATTCGGATCGTTCATCCACGAGTGGGGCGGCGTAAAATGAAAATTTGGACGGTAAATATCATCCATAAGATTTATGCGACTATCTATCAGGATGGGATACGATGAATCCGCAAGACTTTGCTTTGAAAATTATTCAAGTCTACTCTCAAGCCTGCTTCCATCCATGCCAATCCAGAACGAGTCCCTTCAAAGCCTTCGATTGAATAAAGCGCCCGAGGGTCGAGTCCGCGCAGATAGATCATTGGGATGTAGAACGGATCAGGGATGTGAGTGCGAAAAACAAACAGCACGCCATCACTTTTATCCTTGCTGACATATTGCACTGCAGAATAGCTGTTCTTCTGCGGCGAGATCAAACGATACTGGTCGCCAAATTGGATGACGTGACGAATCTCCTTGTACAAGCGGATGCATTCGCTTCCAAGCTGACGTTCAGCTTGATCCCATTCAAGGAGGTTTCCTCCCACCCCAAGCGATCCGCACATGCTGACGTGAAACCGAAATTCGAGCGGCACAAGTCCCCTGCCCCAATCCGTCACCCAGGCTTCCATGGTATTGGCCGGGAGATATTGCGAATACCCTTCCTGAATGGATAGACGTGCTGTGGCTTCGGTGTTATCGCTTGTCCAAACCTGATCAGCAAATTTGAGGATGCCGAAGTCGGCTCGCCCGCCGCCACTGGCACAGGATTGCCAAATGACATCCGGATGTCGCTGACGCAGGATGTCCCATACATGATACAAACCTTGCACATAGCGTACCCAAATTTCACGCTGGTCGCCCGGAGCGTCTGCCCAGCCAGGTTCGCTCACGCCGCGATTCATATCCCATTTGATGAAGGCGATGTTGTTCTCACTGAGCAGTTTATCGAGCGTATCAATGATGTAATTCTGCACATCCTCCCGTGCCATGTTGAGGATGAGTTGATTACGGCTTTCGGTCCTCGCGCGGGTGGGAAAGTGAATGACCCAGTCGTGATGAGCGCGATACAGTTCGCTATTTGGGTTAACCATCTCGGGCTCCACCCACAAACCAAAGTCCATGCCAAGATCGTTGACCCGTTTGATCAAACCGCCGAGTCCATTCGGGAACTTGACGCTATCTGGAAACCAATCGCCCAAACCGGCATTATCACTGTTGCGCCCATTGAACCAGCCATCATCCATCACAAAGAGTTCCACACCCATGTCTGCAGCAATATCCGCGAGTTTCGATTGTGAGGCCTCGTCCACATCGAAGAGGGTCGCCTCCCATGAATTGTAGAGGATCTTGTGCAATGTCTTACCATGCGGTATGAGTTCGTTCCGCACATAATCATGGAAAATATGGCTGGCAGTACTGAATCCGTTTTGGGTATAGCCACTGATGGCGGACGGCGTGATGAACGGTTGGCCGGGCATAAGTTTCCACGCAAAGTCCCAATCATTCAATCCAATCATGATGCGAGTGGAGGCAAACTCGGTCACTTCGGCAGTAAGCTTGAAGTTGCCGCTCCACGATAATGTGCCAAACCAGACCTCACCAGAATCTTCGCTTGCGTTTCTGTCCACTGCAAACCATGGCACAGCGCGATGACTTGTAATAATACGTCGGCTTTCAATAACCTTTAGACCGGGCGTCAATGTTTCACGCTTCATATTGAATTCGTCGATGTGCTGCCCGTAGAGGTGTGTCCATGAGTAGTCATCACCCTGTGGGAGAGTCAATTTGGCAGAGAAGACGCGTTCGATCTGAATGGGCTCGGTACCAAGATTCTCCAACGTCACCCAGCGTTCGATCAGATCATATTCCTCGTGGACGCGATAATGGAGAGTCACCTGCAGCGGGTAGTAGGCATCTTTTAATCGCAGGGCAAGTGTCGGCTGGGGTGAGGCGGAAACGGTAAAGTCAACATAGGTCAACACCACATCCCGTACATCATCCGCGAAGGTGACCTTGAGAACCGGGTCAACATATTTTGTACTTGCGTAACCGGGATACTCCTCCGGCACATAGTGATGAGGTCCGCCAGGCGATGCCCAATATGTAGGGTTGAAAGGCAAAGGGTAATCCTTTACAAAAGGAAGACGTGCGCCCCAGTAACAATGAGTTACCAGGTTCTCCTTGTTTAAACCAAAAGCATAGGCTGTGTGCTGAGTTTCAAGAATCCAATAATTAGGAGAAGTATGGATTGGCATTGCTACCCTACATTAGTTTGATATTCGATCGATGAAATTATTTTCTCTTTAGCCAGAGATGAGCGTACGGTGGGAGCGCGAAGGACGAACGGATGGGATGGTCGGTACCTGAGATCAATTCAACATAATCAGCGTGATATTCAGGGGAAAGCGAAATTGTCTGCGATGAACCGCTCAGATTATTGACGATCAATAATGTCTCATCCTGATATTTACGCGTGTACACTGCAAAGTGTGGATTATCTGTCTCGATCCACTCCATCGTTCCACGTCCAAATGTGTGATGCTCTTTGCGGACGTTCACCATGCGGCTAATGGAATGAAAGAGCGAGTCTTGATCTTCCATCTGGCTGGCAATGTTGACATGTTCATAAGACAGATCCCCCTGGACAAATTCGGTGAACGGCTTGCCGGTTGTGAAGCCTGCATTGGGTGAACCATCCCATTGCATGGGGGTACGGACACCGTTACGGTCGAAAAGGTCAAGGTTATCGCCCATGCCAATCTCATCGCCGTAGTAAATGATCGGTGAGCCGGGAAGTGTGAATAACAGTGAATTTGCCAGTTCAATTTTACGGCGATCATTATCAAGCAACGATGAAAGACGGCGGCGAATGCCGAGATTTAATTTCATGCGCGGTTCAGGCGCGTATTGCTGCCACATCCAATCGCGCTCTTCAGGCGTGACCATTTCAAGGGTCAATTCATCGTGGTTGCGGAGGAAGGTACACCACTGGCAATTCCCCGGAATGGGCGGCGTGCGACGGAGGATCTCGATCATGTCATCGGGACGTTCCTTTTTGAGTGCCATGTAAATACGCGGCATGATCGGGAAGTGAAAGCCCATGTGGAATTCGTCGCCATCGCCAAAGTAAGGACGCACATCTTCAGGCCATTGATTTGCTTCACACAACAGAATTCTGTCTGGAAAATCCTGATCTATGAAGGCGCGGAGCCTTTTGAGGTATGCATGGGTTTCTGGCAGGTTTTCGCAACTCGTGCCTTCGCGCTCAAAAAGGTAGGGGATCGCGTCTGCTCGAAAGCCATCGATCCCAAGGTCCAGCCAGAAGCGCGCCACATTGAGCATCTCCTCCTGCACTTTGGGATTATCGAAATTCAGGTCGGGCTGGCTTGCATAGAAGCGATGCCAGTAATATTGACCGGTGGTTTCGTCCCAGGTCCAGTTGGAGGGTTCGGTATCCAGAAAGATGATGCGCGTGTTCTTGTATTTCTGGTCGGTGTCGCTCCAGACGTAATACTCTCGATAGGGCGAGTTTCGATCGGAACGGGATGCCTTGAACCACGGATGTTCATCCGATGTGTGATTTAGCACCAGGTCCATGATGATGCGGATACCCAGCGAATGCGCGGTTTTGATCAGGGATTTCAGGTCATCCAGAGTCCCGTACATCTCTGCGATGTTGTAATAATCCGCAATATCGTAGCCGTCATCACGCAGGGGCGAAGGATAAATTGGCATAAGCCAGATGCAATCAATACCCAATTTGCGGATATAGTCGAGTCTTTCCTCAAGGCCGCGTAGATCGCCGTAGCCGTCGCCGTCGCTGTCTTTAAAGGCACGTACGGAGATCTGATAGAAAACAGCATCCTTGTACCAAAGTTCGTCGTTATGCATTATTCAATCCTGAAAGGTTAAATTTACACAAGAAATCTTCAACCTGTTTTCAATCGAGAGTATCTGAATAATATCACCAGGGTCAACCCGGTCAACGCTCCAGGCAAGGACCCTGAAGTAAGAGCGCCAGGCATCAGGGTTAAGCCAGTTGTCCAGGCAAGAATGCTGATTGGAATCCACCAACCTGCCCATTCAAATTGTTTCTTCAAGAAAATCCACTGCAGTATTCCAAGTGTGCCACCCATGATCGGTCCAACTAGAAATCCTAGTCCATCTGGAATGAAAATCACGAAGAAGATGTACCCGATGATCCACCCTAGTGAACTCAGGACAAACCATTGCCAGGCTTTCTGGATACGTTTGTATAGGACTGTCCATTGGAAACCAGCAATCACAACACCGGATATGACCAACGGTATTCCATTGAAAAGGGTACCGCCCAAAACCCAACCCAGGGTGGTGGTCATGATCCAATAAAACCAAAATGTCCAATCCATTGTTTCAGATCTGGTATCTGCCATATCGAAAAGGGATAAACTAGCCACCTGTGAGAAAGGCTACCCGATCCAATTGGAAACGGGCAGCCTTATGTTTCTGACTCAATCGCCAGTCTGCACTTATCCTTTGACAGAACCAGCTAACAGACCACGCACGAAGTATCGCTGCAATGAGAAGAAGACCAACAACGGCAGGACCATCGATACGAACGCACCAGCTGTTAACAAATGCCATTCGCTTCCGCGTGAACCGACGATGGCAGCCATACGCTGTGTCACCAGTTCGAACTCGGGGTTGCCGCCCAGGAATATCAACGCCACGAGATAATCATTCCAGACCCAAAGGAACTGGAAGATGGCAAAGGAAGCGAGTGCAGGCAATGAAAGCGGTAGGATCAGCCGTGTGAACACGGTGAAGTGGGAGGCTCCATCGATAAACGCTGACTCCAAAATATCACGCGGCAGGCCGCTTATATAGTTGTAGAGCAGATAGGTCGCCAGCGCCAATCCAAAGCCGGTATGCGCAAGCCAGATCGCCAGGAAGGTGCCATTGAGGTTGAGTGTTTTATAGTCGCGCAGGATGGGCACCAACGCAATCTGTAATGGGACCACCAGCAATGCAACGACCATGATGAACATCCCGCGCCGCCCTGGGAATTTCATCCAGGCAAACGCATAGGCTGCAAATGCTGCGATCAGAATGGGGATGACTGTGGATGGGACGGCCACAGACAGGCTGTTCAAAAAAGCATTGTTCATGTTGTCGCCTGGGACGATTTCCACAGTCCCATCGGGCCGGGTGAATTTGAACTCCTGCCCACCCAGGACTTGTTTATAGTTGTCAAGCGAAAAATTCCAGTCCACCGTCCAGACTCTTTCCTGAACCTCAACCTTGCCAATGCGTTTGTTTCCAATCCACGTGATCCGCTTGCCATCCGGGGTTTGGATACCTGCCCGAAACTCTTCAAAGGTACCTGTAGCGCCTTCTATTTCCATGATCTCGTCAGGATTGAGCCCAGTCGCTTTGGGGTCTATTTCACTGACCGGTCTCCAATCACGATATGGGAATACCTTCCACCAGCCCGATGTAGCGATTTCATCCCTGTTGCGAAAGGAAGAGACGAAGATACCCATGGTTGGGATTGTCCATAAGATCACCAGCAGGAGCAGCGTTCCATTCACGATCAGGCTGGCAACACGTTTCTGTTGTTTTCCACTTTTCATGTTAGAACGCCTCCTGTTCGCGGAATTGTTTCAGGTTATAGATCATCACCGGGATGACGGCGATCAACAGTACAATGGCGATGGCTGATCCAAAGCCTGAATTCCGGTTGGTGAACGACTGCCTGTAGAATTGCGTGGCGATCACATGCGTGCCAAATTGTCCGCCAGTCATCACCCAAACCACGTCGAAGATCTTCAAGGTAAAAATGACGACTGTGGTCCAGACCGAGATGACCGTCCCACGGATATAAGGGATCATGATACGGAAGAAAATCTGGATTTCGTTTGCACCGTCAATACGGCTGGCTTCCAGCAGTTCATCCGGGATGCCTTTGAGCGCCGCCGAGAACAGCACCATGGAGTAGCCTGCCTGGAGCCATACAACGATCACAATGAGGAATAAATTATTCCAGGGAGCAACATCAACCCACTGAGGCCAGGCTTGGGGCGTTCCTCCCAACCCCACCACAATGGCATTTAGCAGTCCGATCTGGGGCTGGTTTATAGGACGATATTCATAAATGAAGTTCCAGATAATGCTGGCGCCTACAAACGAAATCGCCATCGGCAGGAAAATGAGAGATTTGGCCACGTTTTCAAAGCGACTGCGATCAGCAAGCACAGCAATGAGCAGACCGAATACAACCGAGAAAGTGCTGCCAAAGATGATCCACATGATATTGTTGCGGAACGCTTCCAGCATCAACTTTTCAGTGAAGACAGCCAGGTAATTACTCAGCCCGACAAACGAATCACTGGTTAGCTGCTGCCACATATTCAATCCATCCGGAGGACCATCTCTGCTAAACAGACTGATCCAAAATGTGCGCAGCGTAGGGATTGCCAGATACCAGGAGAGGATCGCAATGGCTGGCCCCACAAAAACAAAGGGCAGCAGGCGTGTTCTCCATACATCGGGGAGTTTTTCCACAAGGTTATTGAAAACCGCGTACAAAATGGCAACTCCCCCCACCCCCCAAACAATGGCGACAAGTGTGATGACTGCACGCGGTGCATCACTGTCCCTCAGAAAGAGAAACCCCTGATAAAGCACGTAAAAGGCGATTAGAGGGATTCCTACTGCCAGTAATATACGGCCAAAAAACGAAATGATCCTTGCCCCCACAGACTGACTCGCAGCATTCAGGGATTTCATGGGCCCACTCCTTGCAGAGAAAAATGGTGCTACTGGAAGTAAATGGCTATTGCTCTGACCTGATCTTCCTGCACACAGATTTTATCAATAAAGATGGGGTGGATGGTCATTAGACCATCCACCCCATTATAGATCACTTGCTATTTGGGCCAAGTCGCGTCGATCGCTTTCATGGCTGTATCAAGGTCTTCGGACCCTGCGACATAGCTGGAGATATGCTCCCAGAAGGAACCGGCTCCAACTTCGCCCGGCATCAGGTCAGAACCATCGAAGCGGAAGCTGGTCGCTTGCGCTACAAGCTGGGAAACGCCCCAGTCCAGTTCCGAACCATACAGATCCTTCGTTGCGGTCTGTTGAGCGGCAATGGCACCACCACCCTGCAACCAACCACTGACAGACTGCGGGGTCGTGAAGTATTCCATCAATGCGCGCACTTCCGGACGGTCATTGAACATGGCGATCAAGTCACCAGCAACGAGGAAGGGCTTCCCATAAGCAGGGTCAACTGGCGGCAGATAGAAGAAGTCATAATCCACGCCATATTTCGCATCCTTGGGGAAGAAGCTGGTGATGAAGTTGGCCTGTCTGTGCAACCAGCATTGCGGCGGATCCTGGAACATGGGTGTGGGTGCATCGCCAAAAGCGGTGGAGACAATCGAAGAACGCCCACCATAAACATAAGCGTCATTGAACCAGACCTCGCTCCAGGTTTCGATGGCTTTCTTCACTTCAGGTGAATCAAAGGGCAACGTGCCAGCAACCCAGGCGTCGTAGTTCTCCAGGGATGTGGTGCGGAGCATCATATCTTCAGTCCAGTCGGTGGCAACCCAGCCAGTGGCTGCGCCAGACTCAATACCAATACACCAGGCGGTATCGCCATCGTCGGCGATCTGCTGGGTCAAGGCTTTTAATTCATCCCACGTCTGGGGAATCTGGTAGCCAGCCGCATCCCAGGCCTTCTTGGGATACCACACCAGGCTCTTGCCAGAATAACGATGCATAACACCCGCTTCAACACCATCCACGGTATTGAATTCCCGCCAGCCGGGGTTGTATTGGCGCGATAGCCATTCATCAGAGATGAAGTTCTTCACAGGCACGATGTCGCCGCTGCGCACAAAGCCAGCGAAAAGGCCAGGTTGCGGGAAATCCACGATGTCAGGGGCATCACCTGCGTCCACACGAACCGCAATAGATGCCTCAAATTCCTTGTTACCGATGTAGTTGACTTTGATCCCAGTGGCTTCTTCAAAAGCTTTCATGGAATCAGCAAACTTTACACCGTCCGCATCGTTGCCTTCAAAGGCACCATCCACAGTTACCGTTGTTCCCTTGTATGTACCCTTGAGGGCTTCTTCCAATGCACCACCGGGCATGACATCAAAACTGACTTCAGGCATGGCAGGTGCTTCTGTCGCAGCAGGCGCTTCTGTTGCGGCGGGGGCTTCCGTCATGGCAGGAGCTTCGGTCGCTGCAGGAGCCTCGGTGGCCGGGCTTCCACATGCAGACAGGATCATGGAAGCGAGCACAACAAGGCTGATCAGGGACCACAATAGAGATTTCTTGTTCATTCTTTCTCCTCGAATTGTTAATTTGGTTTCGTTCGACTCTGTAGAATGTCAGAAAGGGTTATTTATTTGCCGTGGGTTACCTCCTTTCGGTTTCCAACGCTCGACAGGATTTGCGCACAACAAGGTGGGTATTGATCACCTGTCGTTTCGTTTCTGGGGCATTGCCCTTCAAGAGATCCATCAACACAAGGCAGGCTCTGCGCGCCAGTTCCTGAGCCTGCAAGTGCACGGTGGTGAGTGGCGGGTCGGCATATTGTGCCCATGGAATATCATCGAAACCCACCAGCGAAATATCTTCCGGAATTCGCATCCCTGCCTCGCGCAACGCGGACTTCACGCCCATGGCAACATTGTCGCTTGCAGCGAATACGGCTGTGAACGATTTACCGGAAGCAAGTAGGGACCTCATCTGGATATAACCGCTTTCCGGAGTGAAGTCTGCATATCGGATCATGCCTTCGTCCGGTTCAATGCCTGCATTTATCAAGGCGTTTTTATATCCAAGCACGCGATCGGGTGCGGCAGTGTACGATGGAGGGGCATTCGTGATGCAGGCGATCTGGGTATGCCCCAGTTCCAGCAGGTATTCGACCGCTTTTTGTGCGGCGAGTCGGTTATCTACATCCACAGAATAGAGATTGGAACCTTCGATCTCGCCCATCAGCACGGTGGGGATGTCAACTTGTTCAAGTTTCTTCAACCCGGCGTCATTGAGGCGGGGAGTGAGAAGGATCATGCCGTCAATATGTTTTGCATGTGCCAACTGAAGGTAGGCACGGTCCTGGTGCTCAGCTTCCACATATTCGATCAGCAGACGAAGCTTGTTATCCTTGATCACTTCCATCATTCCCCCGATGATCTGTGGCAAAAAGGTATCTGTCGCAATATGATGTGGAGTACGAGTCATCACGAGTCCAATCGCTTTGGCGCGGCGACTTGCCAACGCTTGCGCTGACGCATCTGGAACATAATTCAAGCTCTCAGCAGCATCACGAACCTTCTGACGTGTTTCAGCGCTGATGTTAAAAGCTTTAACATCGTTCAGGACAAAGGAGACCGTTGTACGGGAGACTCCTGCCAGATTTGCCACATCTTGACTGGTTACTCGTTTTTTAGGCATATATTTAGACAGAAATGGTAAAGTTATTAACACGTGTTAATAACACGCGTTAATAGTGTAGCAAAAAGAAAATCGAATGTCAATACCCAATTTTCAAAATTGGGAAACCTCGTATTTTCCACCCACTACCATCGTCTCTGTTGTTAGTAATCCAGTTACTGCCTATGGCAAGATAAGTCTTGCCCCCGAAGCAAACCGTACTTCCCGACACCTACGTGTGCGTTCGGTGAAAGTGTCTCTACCATGGCTATCCGATACCCTTCGGTCGCAAAATTATATTCCCGCGGGGTGACATTATTGTATTTTTGGGAAAAGGTGACAACTTGCGCTAACTATCACTCGCAATCTGCCTCTTACCCACCATATGTTTGCGCAGAGACATTCCATTTAAGAATCCCATACTTCCAATCACTATAATTTCCGGCGAAATAGGAACCAGGTATCGTAATTGTCCTTGTACACCAAGATAAGCCAGAATATAAATAAAGATCCCAAAACCAATCAATCGGAGCCGTAAATCGTCTATTCGCAAACCAAGAATGAAAATTATAAGCAATATGATCTGTTCAAAGATCATGGGCCATCGCCATATAAATATTTGTTCGCCATACTGTTCAGCAATACCAACGTCAAACCACAAAGGGATAAACCGATATAAAGAAAGCTTAATATAGTTCCCAGGATGGGCCTTGATCAGTGAAAGAGACTCCTCCATAAAAAGGTGATTCACCTGAACCTCATTAAGGGGAGTCAAAAGTTCAGGGCGGCGGACAGAAAGTTTCTTGATCAACTCAATAGCTTCTGCCGGGCCAACGAAATGTGGAGGAGCATCACTGGCAACAATGGCGTTGTGACGGTAGATGACATAACCAGTCAACGTTGTACCGATTACAGGTTTTCC
Organism: uncultured Anaerolinea sp.; assembly: GCA_964555335.1. GTDB lineage: Bacteria > Chloroflexota > Anaerolineae > Anaerolineales > Villigracilaceae > Defluviilinea. Next base: position 57,463 of record CAZKSG010000001.1, on the reverse strand, counting down.
GAAAACCAGCCAATTACGAAGCGCCCACGGAGAGAGTACTAAAGCAAAAGCGATGATGGAAGATGTGGCTTTCTTGTGCCAACCATCCATCACCGGGATCAGATTTCTCCTCTTCATATATACATACACCAGATATCCAAAGCCCAGTGCGCTCACAAAAATTAAAGCTGCAGACCGCGAAAGTACAGCGAGACCAAACAGAATCCCAAACATGATCCAATCTTTGGATTCCCCTCGTTTCAAAACATGCAGGAATTTCAATGTACCAAACACCATGAACATACCCTCCAGCAAATCGCCAGTAATTTTCACTTCGAGTCGCATGGCGGGTACATAAATAGTCCAGATTAAAACAGCGAGGGACCCAGTGGAGAGTCCACCTACCTCACGCCCCACCTGGAAGACACCCAACAGTATCAGCAGAACAAGTGTAATTTGGACAAGCTGAAACGCAATTACTGAGTCGTGTGTGACCCGGCCAACCAAAGCAAACAAGTAAACAGGTAAGGGTTCACGGATGGCCGTATACTGATTTGTGAGTCTGCAATTAGGGACGTATCCCTCATTGCAAGCTTTATACCCCCTGCCAGTCTCAACGTTATGAATGATCTCCCACCAACTTCTTGTCTGCCCGGAATCCAACTCGATCATCTTCACTTGCATGAGTACAATTCCTACTACTATAATCAGACCGGTGCAAACAATCAGAATACGTCTGTATTGTTTTTCCAGCCAAGACGGGATATCGTATTTCATAAACACTCGGTAAATTAATGAACAAAATCTTCCAGATATAATCCAATCATCAGGCTTGTACAAATGATTGGATTTAAAGTTCAAATCACAAAGCTTGCATCCAGCAGGGTGGAGTCTCCGGACGCAATCATCGAAAAAATCAGAAGGAAAAAATAAAAGTGAAACGTCAAGTCATTGTGAAATCAATTCTCTCGTTTATGGTACTGTCAATTATTGCCTATTTACTCCTACTGGGTAAATTTCAAGAAACAAATACTTCAGATCAAACAACAGTTGAACCTGTTCTCACGCCAACGCCATTGAACTTACAACCCGGGCTCATCACACCTACATCCAATGCCGGGCCGTTTCCTCTTGTCCGCCTGGCCTGGTTCACAAACATCCCTCGCGACGAGGATCTTCTTAATGTATTACAGTGGTTTGATTTGTTCATCCTGCATCATCGAAAAGAAGAAGAACGAGACATGATGATTGCCATGGGTGCGCGAGGTCCCATCCTTCAGTATCTTCTATTCGAAGCGATCCAAGACCCGGGTTCGTGTACCGCCAGCCCGGATGCAAATCAAATCGCTTATATGCCCGGAGATTTCTGTCTGATCAGCGAACAGCATCCCGATTGGTTTCTGCTTGATACGCAAGGCAGACGTATCGTTAAACAAGATGATGATAATAACTTATACCTTATGGATCCAGGGAATCCCGGCTGGCGTTCCTACTTCCTTGATCGTATTAAACAAACCCAGGCAGATCCAAACTGGAATGGTGTGTTTCTCGACAACGTCCCGGTGACGCTGGCCTTTCAGGAAAAAAGCGGTTATCTACCTGCCGCATATCCTGATGATGCCAGCCTCCAAATTGCAGTCCAGGGCTTCCTACAATATCTATACGAGAACTATTTTCAACCTGAAAAGAAACTCCTTTTTGCAAACCTGGTTTCCCGTAGAGACGATGCGGTCTGGACAAGCCAAATCATGTATCTGGATGGTGTTATGCACGAAGGCTGGGCAATTGATTGGCCAAATGGATACCGTCCGGCAGAAACGTGGGAAAAACAAATGGAACTTGCCGAACAAACACAGAAAATGGGAAAATCCATTATTCTAGTCGCTCAAGGCGCCCAGGAAGATACGTCCCTGCAAAAATTCGCATTTGCATCTTATTTGCTCATCAACCAGGGAAATGCCTTTTTTCGGTATGCCAATAGCAATAAATACCGGGATGTCTGGATGTATGATGACTATAGAATCAACCTTGGTACGCCTCTTGGGCTACGTTACCGCGACGGCACTGCATGGAGGAGAGATTTTGCTCATGGGAGTGTCATGGTTAACCCTGAAACACATAAAGTTGAAATCAACATTAAATGAGAAAAGCACCTGGAATATCCAGGTGCTTTTCTCATTACTACGAAGAGGGTCCCTTATTTTTCTCGTCCAATTTCACGGTCTTCATCATTTCCTACGTCGGTTACTTTGACCATGCCCTGCTTTCGATCACGAACAAACATGTTATAGAAAACCCAGAAAAGAATTAAGACAATTATCATCACTGTAACGCTCAAAGCCGGAAGAATCCAAACCGGACGACTCCCAGCCTGCGGTTGGGTATCTGTACTTGCAGGGGTCGCCTCTACTGCTGGCTGACTGGAGGGAATCTCAGCCGGTGTAGTAATCCGCGTATCTGCTGAAACCACCTGTTGATCATTGATCGCGGCGAAGTTTCCAGAGAGGCGCGAACGAAGCGACGATGTGTACAAAGCCGACGCTCCCCACGCCACACCCTGCTTTAAGTTGCCAAGTGCAGCGATAATCACTTTGCTTTGACTCCAGGGCGAAGTTAATAGTTCCACATAGCCTATTGGCGAAGAGGCGGGGATTCGATACTTTACTTGCATATTGCGTTCATTTGCAATCCCAGACTTGAGTTCAAATGGTACTGGAAGAAAATTATTCAATTCCGACACGATTGGCATTTGCGACGGCATGCCGATGACCACAAAGTTAAGACTCGCACGCGCCGATTCTGGTACTGCATCTGCATAGTAGGTCTGCAATAAGGAGATGGAACCGTTGCTTCGATCACCCAAATAAGCAGCTATTTGCAGGGCGGAGCGCCATGAATCCAAGTCATTGCGTTGCAGCACAAAGGCAGTGGTGCCCAGAGATGGGTCGAGGGTTAAAGGAGCAGGAAAATCTCCAAGATCAAAGACAGGCGCCACCTCAATTGGCATGGTGATAAGGGGCAGATGCAGACGAGACTCAGACCAAATATTGGTCCACATGCCTCGCAGGGTGGGCACAGAACAATTGTCAATGGGCTGAAGACTGGAAATGATCTCCAGTTTGTTGATTCCTGAGACCACGATGGATGGAGGCACACTGATTTGAACCCGGTTTGTTGTTTGAGAGGCCGTTATATCGCTAAAACGAACACTACCCACTGGCTGACCATTGATCTGAACCACCAGGCCGGAACGGGCATAGTTGAGCAATGCAGAATTTCCGTATACCAATTCAAAGTAGGCGTCAGGACTGAGAACGCGATCTGGAGGGATATAAAACTGATACGCAACAGATGCAACACCCCGACGTTGGAGAGTGGTATCCGTGTATCCAAGACCGCTCAATGTCACATCGCTTCCCTGTGAGGGCTGTTGAACATTACCCTGTACATCCTGCACCACCGACACATTGGGAGCAATATTCGCCCGAAGCACCCCAGTGGAAACCGCCTGTGCTGCTTTCAGAACGCCAATTTCAGTAGTACCTGAAACCAGCAACACGACATGGCGATCGCTCCAGGGAGAATGCACCATTTGAATAATTCCATCATTTTCATCGCCGCCGGAGGCTTGAAATTTCCCTGCCTGCAAAGCAAGAGGAAGCTTCAATTTGTCCGCCAATGAAAGCGATGCGGACTTTCCCACCAGGACAAGATGATTTGCTGCAAGCTGCTCTGGTGTGACTTTGCTCATCGCTGCCAGGTCTAATGATGCGTTCAGTCCGGTAAGCCTGCCAAGTCCGGCAGCTACCGTCATTGCACTTTGAAGCTCTTCTGGGGCAGGCTGGTCGGGAATCACGATCAGAATACCATCATTGAAAATGGAATCTTGATAGATGGGAAATGGAAATCTCGCCAGATTGATGTCTGGGAGCGTAGTTTCATGAGGAAATATGAATCCTGACGAATCATTAACAACAACTGTCATTTGCTGGTTAACCAGGCACGAAAATCCACTATCCAAAACAAATATGAGCTCCTGGCGGCCATCGTCGCGAATCGGTGTTAATTGCTCGATTGGAATGGGAACGCGGACTGTAACATCGCCATTTTGATTCAATGGGAAGGTACCCACAACCTCACGATTGAACTCCACTGACAGGCTTCCACCTGCCCCTGGAGAAAGAGGGGCAGATCCCGAGTCGACAAAGAGACTCAGGGAAACCGTCAGATCCAGAAAGAGTTCAGCAGGTTTGGTCAGCTTCCATTCTGCAGGCAGATCAAAAGAAACGGATGCAGAATCGTATGGCCCCCTAAGTTGAATATCAGTCTGCTTTAACTGATACAGGTAAATGGTATCGTCACTGGGCGATGGCGTCCCCGCCTGGAAGAAGCCCGATTGTGCCTGCACAGAAGAGACAGTTTGTGCGCTCGCCAGCAAAATGCCTGATACGAGAATGGCGACAAGCAGCAAATTTAGGATTCGAAACTTCATTTTACACTCCGCTATGGAACTTTATGGCAAGATATCGATGATTATTGAAATGGAAGATAACGCAACAATAATTCAACATAATAACGCCGGGTAACTCGAGAAAATAGAAGTGTTGGTATTGTTTGCCGACTATTGGAGAACTCCTTTTCATCTGCACTCCATTTGTTGAGGATGGCAAGCGCGCAATAGAAATGCAATACGTTCTGATGATAAGGTTCGTTGCCAAAATAAGTGTCAAGAATGGACCGCTGACACGCTCGAAGGTAATCAGATGACACAAACCTTCCGTTCGTCAGAATTTGCGCCTTGCGGGTCTCCGGATCGATCAATAGTGTTGCCAGATCAAAATATGTAGATCCATAATGAGTAAGCGAATAATCCAAGACACAGACTTTGCCTTCCGATGTCACAAGTATATTTGAGAATTGAAAATCAGCATGAAGAAGTCCAACTGGTACAGAAAGCAGACCAATGTCTTCCAAAGCCCGGTTCAGAGCAATGCGATAAGGATCTATATCCACTTGCCCATCGGAATGGGTATGCAACTTTCCCAAAACATCTTCGATCAATACAGAAACATCTTCCTTCGGGAAGGGAATAACCTGTAACCCCGAGACGCGACGATGGAAAATTTGCAACCACCGTGCTGCCAATATCAGGAATGCCTGCAATCGTTCCATGGAGGCCGCGCTTCGCAAGGCGATGGATGGATGCAAAAGATATTTCTTAAGCATCCTGCCTTTTACCTGCCGCATGAGCAAAGCGTTCCACTCTTTGCAGTAATCGAGATAACGAACGACCTCGCAATCGCCAGTACCTTCTTCCTCGAATGCATGCCAGATCTTTTGCGAAACATCATACTCATTGCGCGCAAGCTGATGCAATTTCTCTACAGCCAACGCATCTGCCAATGTTTGCACCATGGGCTTACGATGAATCTTGGCAAGGAGCATCTGCGTTCCGGAAGATGTCTTGACGGGAAATTCGACGAAGAAAGAATATGGATAGGTACGCAACGCAAAAGCATCCACATCCAATACTGCACCATCGCCATACCACTCCTCGATGCGAGGAGAGATGGCATGGGCAAGCTCGGTGATCACCATCTGGTTGGTCGTATTGCTCATTTCCGTGAAGCATCCTCGGAGACTACCCGTTCATACAATTTCTCTATCGAAACGATCATGTGCTCCCGCGTAAATTCATTATCTATACGTGCGCGACTGACAGAGCGAAACGAATCTGCTTTTGCCGGATCTGTCAAAAGGTCAAGAAGAAAGCGGGTGAAAGAATCAGTATCCCCAGGGGCGGCAAGCCATCCGTTAACTCCGTGTTGAATCGCGTCACGGGTGCCGGGGATATCGGTTGCCACAACGGGGACATTCGCCGCCATTGCCTCCAAAACAACAAGCGGGAATCCTTCCCAACGAGACATCAGGACAAAACAATCAAAGATATGAAGCAGTTGGGAAACATCGGAACGCTGCCCCAACCAATGGATGACAGAATCCAACTGGAGTGATGTGCTTAACGTGCGGACTTCCGGTTCGAGAGGACCGTTCCCCACCCAGACAAAATGCGCGTCCGGCCTGGACCGATGAACCGCCTCTGCCACTCGAACAAAATCCTGAGGGGACTTTTGCTCACTAAGCCTGCCCACTGAACCAATCACCGGCGCCGAAACGGGTATGCCCAGGGAAATCTTCAACTGAGCGGTATCCACAGGCTGACGATACGGCAGGGGATCGATACCTGTGTGAATCACGGTGAATTGTTCATGCCTTCCCACGTGATAATCGCGTGCCAATTCCCTTTCTCCTTCAGATACGGTCATGAAACCCGTTGTAAAAAATGCAGCCAGCCGTTCAAGGAGTGAAGTAATCCATATCGTCGTTCGCCCGGCACCTGCATGAAATGCAAAGCAATGAGGTGAATATAAAACAGGCAAGCCTGTGCCCAACGCGGCGATACGCACAAGAAACCCCGGTTTAGATGCATGTGCATGCACCAGGTCAAAGTCATGAGAACGCATCAGTTTCGCCAACTGAAATCCCACGCGGGTATCTGAAACCACATCCACTTTATAACGGTTCATGGCATAGCTGACTGTCTTGATCCCATATGCTTGCTTGAGTTCTTCTGCAAACTCAGGTCCATTCTCCGATAAACAGACAACAGTGGGACAGAACCTTTCCCGGTGAAGCCCATTCACCAGCCAACGGATGTACTCTGCCACACCACCGGTGGACTTTGTTACCAATAGTAAACGTATCGGTCGATCCATATCATCAACTTGTCACTTGTGATGGGATCAAATGTCCCAACCCATGTTCGCTCAATAACTTTGCGTACAGATCGGACGTTCGGTCAATCATTTTATCCATGCTGTACTGTGCGCGTACACGTTCCAATCCCAACCGCCCCATTGAAAGCCGCATCTCAGTGTCAGAGGCCGCCTTCAGACAGGCCAAAGCCAATGCATCGGCATCGGAAGGAGGGACAAGAAGGGCGGTCTTATCTGGCAACACCACATCAGGGATTCCACCAACTGTGGTAGCCACGACGGGCCTGGCAGCTGCCATCCCTTCCAGAAGCGCCACGGGTAATCCCTCCCATAATGACGAAAAGACCAGCACATCCAACGCTGCAAGCATGGCCGGAATATCTTTGCGTAACCCGGTGAATATTATTGCCGAGCCAAGCCCCAGTTCGCGCGCTTGCGCTTCCAATCCCTCACGTAAGGGTCCATCGCCAATCACCAGGAAACGGGCTTGCGGCGTTTTTTGTCGAATCAATGCGGCTGCTTTTATGAAAGTGTCATGACCTTTCGGAGGAGTGAGTCGTCCCACAATCCCAAAGACCAGCGACGAAGCATCCAATCCAAATTCCCTGCGGACAGCATGACCTGCCGTTTCCTGTCCCACAAATCGTTGAAGATCTACACCATTTTCGATGGTCACAAATTTATCTTTTGGCACGCCAGTATAAGTAACATGAAAATTCTGAACATCTTCTGAAACAGCAATCAAGCGATCTGCAAAACGGGCGGTCCACCCGTACATTCTTCCAAGCGGACGTGCTTTCGCCCAACGATCCATGCTATGGAGAGTTGAAACGACAACCGGCACACCTGCTACACGAGCTGCCAGGCGTCCGTGAAAATCGCTCTTGAAAAGATGCGTGTGCACCACCTGAGGCGAAATCTTTCGAATGAGTTGGACCATTCCACCAAAAAGGATTGGATCAATTCGCATCAACCGTGGCAGGCGGCTGAGGGGCAGTCCAAGCGTACTCAACTCCTGAACCAATGGACCTGGAGTGCTATACCCGATGTTGACCTGAAAACCGCGGCGAACCAGGCCAACCGATAATTCACGCAGCAACATTTCTGCCCCGCCAACGTTAAGTCCGTCAATAAGGTGAAGAACGCGAGCGCTGGTCATTATCAGGCAGTCTCCGTCTGGCTTACGGTATGTCTGGTCAAACTTTCATAAAGCATTTGATAACGGGCACCGACAACTGAAAAATCATACACTTTCATCACTTGTTGACGAGCCGCCTGTCCCAGCTCAGCGCGGCGATTCGGACTGTTCCCCAAGTCAACAAGGGCATTACTCCATGCAGAAATATCGCCCACCGGCAAGAGCAACCCACTCGCACCGTGATCCAGCAGTTTTGGGCTGGCACCTACAGGCGTAGAGAGACAGGCGAGTCCAGATGCCATTCCTTCAAGCAACGCATTAGACATGCCTTCCTTTTCAGAAGGAAGGACAAATATGTCTGCTGCCCTTAAAAAGGGCCTTACATCCGCCTGATTGCCTGCAAAAGTAACGAACTCTTGAATACCCAGCGAACGCGTCAACGCTTCAAGAGATTCTCGTTCTGCCCCGCTTCCTACCAGCATGAGATGAAGTTTCGGCGAGAATTGCACCGCCAGCTTTATCGCCTGCAAAAGGGTTGGAAGCGACTTTTGCTGAACCAGGCGTCCCACAAAGAGAACAACAGTCTTATCCGTCATCCCCAATGCAGTTTTTTCATCTTCACGGGATCGGGTTGAATTAAAAGACATCGCATCGATGCCATTATCCATTTGGATCACACGATCTGCAGAGAAACCGGCCGACATCGCCTCCTGCTTCATATCGTCATCCAACACAACCAATGCATTCAGCCAACGTCGAACCAGCGCAAGCGTCAGCCGCCCACGTGACGAGCGTTGAGCAATATGGATCTCTCCATACATGCCACTGGCCCCAAGCTTGGCAATAACACGCTTTCCAAGAATACGTCCGGCAAGCGCTGCAGAAAATGCCGGGCCAAAAAGCAAATGAGCGTGGATGATCTCATAGGAGTCCCGAAGGCGCCATAAGTGCCACAAGCAACCCAACACAAATGTCACTGTCTTAAATTTTCCCGGACCACGACCCGCCCTCAGGACATGGAAACCGTTCATTTCTTCTTCGTGCATCAGCCCCGGTCGCCACCGTGTGATAACCCAGACCTGTCGGTCATGAGCGGCAAGGTAGCCAGCCAGACGTTCCGCCTGTTTTTCTGTTCCCCCCGAAACAGGAGCGAAATCATTGATGATCATCACCACGCCATTCATCATGGAAGCACTACACAGTCTCTGCTTTTTGCCGGGAAATTGCAGATTGCAATTTTCGAACCGCTTCCAACACAACCTCGCGCGACACCAGCCACAACATGGCACCGTACGCCAATGCACCTACAGGAACAGCCAGAAGCAGTTGAACGATGGAAGGCAAGTCAACAGACAGTCTTAATACGATAACTACAAAGGCCGCCATGACACCCCCAGCCAGGATCGAAGGCCAAAGCGAAACAAACAAGCCAGAAATCGATGATCGCAATATACGGGACGCAACTGTCAAACTGATGATCAATGAAATGAGTGCAACACATACATGCATCCACCCTACTGCAATGATCGAATCTGCAACTGTTGTTGCCCACCATAAAGCAGGGAACAAAATCATCAAACGAACGATGCTGATTGACATCATCACTTTAAAATTCCCCTGCGCTTTATACACGCTACTGGTGTTATGCATTAATGAAAGGAACAAAGAATAAAGGGCAATCGCCTGAATGACGGGGACGGCATCGATCCACTTTTCGGTCAAAAAGACGATGGTAAACGGTCGGGCGAGGAGAGCCAACCCCAAACCCAATGGAACTGTAACCAATGAAACATAAGCCGTTGCCTTGCGAAAGCCGTTCGCAAGTCCATCAGGGATGTTGCGCATCTTGGTATAGATGGGAAAAACAACCTGGCTTACGATCCGCGCAAACTGCAGGATCAACAATTCCGGCATACGATACGAAAGGGTATAAACTCCCAATGCCACGGCGCCAAGATAGCGCCCAACCAACCAATAGTCCAGGTTGAGCAGGATCATGGATAAAAAGTCAGAGCCAATGTTTTTCATGCCATACCGCAGAAGCGATGACGCCCTGCTCAGATCGAAATCAATGGTAGGCTTCCACGGCGTGATCACCCATAATACAATGGAAGAAATGAGCGGACCGCTCACCTGTCCCCATACCAAGCTCCAGGCCCCAAATCCCATAAACGCCAAAACAACCGACACCACCCCTTTTGTTACCGCACGTAAAAATACAGGAACGGCAGCACGATCGAAGGATAAATTCTTGCGAAGAATCGCCTCGTGCGTACTCCCCAATGCAGTAAAAGGGAAGGTAAGTGCCATCAAACGGTTGATCTCAACAACACGCTCGTCACGAAAGTAAACAGCCAACAATGGGGACAACACCCAGGACAAGCCGAACAAAACAATACCGATAGCCAGACTTATCCAAAAGGCTGTTGAATAAATAACTTTATCCTCTTTGTGATACACCACCGCTTCAGCAACCCCCAGATCGCTGGCAACGTCTAAAAACGCAATCGTGGTTAGTGCATATCCAACCAACCCAAAATCATCTTTTGTCAGCAAACGAGCTAAAACAATTGTGCTGAGAAACACCAGGAATTTGCCGCCAAAATAAGATGCATATCTCCATGCCGTGCCCCGGATCGCGACAACGCCAAATTCCGGTCGTTCATCTGCAGAGTTCATTGCTTCTCCTTAAAGGGACGGTTCAATCTCTGCATGAATGAGCCAACACTGCTTTCAGCAATTTGTCCTATTGAAAGGGCGATTCCAAGTAACAGCCAAAAGACATTGGAATAAGAACTGTTTTTCGAAACATAAAACACCATATATCCGGCCAATCCCGACATAAAGGCTAATGCCATATACGCTTCATCCACCATACCTATCGATTGAAACCGAAGCCGGGATTTCCATAGAGTCCAAAAGACCATCACTAAAAACGAAATGAAAATCGTGGTACCTATCAATCCCTGCTCTGCAAGCAATTCAAGATAAAAACTTGCCGGAGTACGTTCAACCCTCCGCGGGTCAAGCCCAATTTGGCGCGAATAATTCTGGTAATTAACTTGGAAGTTATCCAACCCCACCCCCAACAAGGGATGATCCTGGAACATCCTCCAGGCAGCTATGTTCTCGCTCAAACGCCCACGAAATGACTCGTCGGAAACCTGTTGTAATGAATTGGAAGATGAAAATTGAAAAAGGGTGGTAATACGATCAGTATACGAGGCGGGTAAAACCTGAAACAGTACAAGCATCAGGATCATTGAAAGCATTAACGGCAACACACCTGGGCGACGCATAACGAACAAAAATCCAAGAGTGAATAACAATGTAACAAACCCATTCCTCGAATAGGTCAGGAACACGGCCAGTATACAAGCCCCAAAGGCCCACACTGCTAACAAGCGAAACCGAGGGTCCTTTTCATGCCAAAGGCGATCCAATGCCAGAGGCACCAACATCACCAGCACCTGGGCATATGCGTTGGGATTTCCGAACGGTCCCGCCAGCCTATGATTGCTTACTCCGTCAACGGATGAACTCTCCCAGGTACCAAATCCCCAATAATTATTGTCATAGGTGGATGTCAAATTCTGAATAATGCTAATGGTAGCCATGAAAATTCCCGCCGCCAACAAAGTCCAGATTACGTTGCGAAGGGACATTGGTCTTTGGACAAAGAACAGGACTACAAATACAAGGAGAGCATTTTCGGCAAACTTGCGAAATTTATCAAAAGCGAGCCCAAAATCTTCTGCAACAAGAACAGACAAAAGCCAAAAAACAATGATCACAAATATGACACTGGCACGTTTCCATCCCATGGAACGATCACCGTATACAACCATTCGCCAAAGGATCATAAACACCAATAATCCCAGCAAAAGAAACGCAGGCGAGGGTATCCCAGGATAGTTATTATTGATTACCGGAGTTAATTGGATAACGACAATAAAGACAAATGCCACCAAACCAATTTCAGGCTGGATCAATACCATCATCACAAACAAAAGGGCGGGAGCAGCAGCCAAGCCCACCCACCCAACTTGTTTGCCTATTACCGCGACAACACATCCCAAGATAATCGCGGCCGCAAGAAATATGCCCGATAACGCGTTGTCTCTTGATAGAAAAAACCGATATATTGGAGATGAGATAAAAGGAGCCAGTTTCATAATGATGCTGGATCTATTCTCCCTTTTCGGGTTGGACCCAAAATGGACTCTTCATTTCCCAAACATAGGTGGGCCTTGTGCTATCCCGCCGGGCCTGTTCAAGGGAAACCTGTGCCCTCTCCAATAATTCCTGCGCAGTAAGATTATTACTATAAATTGCGCCTCCAATATGGGGATCTAAGTTCACACTTACACCATAGGCAGAAAGATCAATTGCCCGGAGAAGAGCATGATAAATTCGGTTAAAGGTCCTGCTGGATGCGGGTCCATCGGTGGCAGGCAACATTACTGCAAAGCTAACATCGTTCCAACGCGCAATACTATCGTTACCGCGCAATTCTCTGCGCAAAATTTGGGTGACTTTTACGAGCAGGGATTGCAACCCGGCAGGAGGGAGCGTTTCCAGATAATCAGAAAGTCCACTTAATTCCACGATGGCCATAGACAAAGCATCGTCGGGATTTCGTCCCAGCTCCTCTGTCAACAAACGGGAAAAGTAACTGGCATTGTAGATTCCTGTTGCGCTATCAATGCGCAAACGTTGACGATACGCTTCAATCGGGATGCGGATTTGTTCGCTCAAAATGGATAATACAGCGCCTACAGCCATTCCCACTACCAGTGCTACCGCGCCATCACGCAGCGGTTCGGGACTGAATGGAACTGTATTGGGCAGCGCGGTATCAAGAAAATTAAGGTCGTATACCAAATTCAGGTTACGAGTATAGTTTATCGTTTGATATCCAACTGCATTTGCAAGATCGGCAGCAACTTGAGGATTCGGTCCAGAGATATTCAATTCCAAGACGCTTGAATCCGGCAGGACCACGGCCTGAATCTCATAATTCTTGGTCAAGGCAAGAGGGTCAAGATTTATGGATTCGGATGCCCCGGAAATAACCCGGTTACTGTTCATAATCTCTGCGTACGTTGCCACTACGGAACGACGATCCAGCGTATCGAGGCTGCGCACTACATCCCCGCCGCTGGTCAAGGATGGCGACGGACTGATGATGAAACGCGCGGAGGCCATATAAAGGGGCACAGCTGTATATGACATGATCAAAGAAACAGCAAGGGCAATCATGCCTGTCAGCAAAATCAGCCACCAGCCTGTCCTTAACATTTTGAAATAGAGCTTTAGTTCCATGGTATTTCCTTGGTTTGATTTATGTAGTGCAATCTGTTTCAAACACCACGTTGTTCAAAGACGGCCATAACGGTTCGGAATAGTATGTTGATATCCAGCCACAGACTCGCACGTTCGATATAGGCAATGTCCAGTCGAAGACGGTCATCCAGTTCCAATTGGGCTCGGCCTACAATTTGCCATAATCCGGTCAGCCCGGGCATTACATCAAGTCGATGCGTATGCCAAAGCTTATATGTTTCGGGACCAAATGACGTGGGACGAGGTCCTACAAGGCTCATCTCACCGCGCAGCACATTAAACAACTGCGGGATTTCATCCAGACTGGTCTTGCGTAAAAATCGTCCTATGGGTGTTATCCGCGGGTCATTGGTGATTTTAAAATCCGGCCACTGAAGTTCATTCAAGTGCGCATATTTTTGTTTCAACTCTTCAGCATTTGGCACCATCGTACGAAATTTATACATATGAAAACGGCGCCCGCTTTTTCCGGTACGGAGTTGCTTGAATATGACGGGAGCACCAGGAGATGTAAGGCGGACTACCAGGGCAATCACCCCATTAAGAGGCAACCAAAGGGGAAGCGTAAACAACACAAGAGACAAGTCAAATAGTCGTTTTACCAGCAGGTATGCCTTTCCGGTCAAAATGCGTTTTCGGGGATCGAATTTCCTGATCCAATCGTCTTCAGTATAAGATGCCACATGCAATGTACTCATGCTGTACCTTTTTAGTTGGGATGATATGCGGTAACGCTCTCGTCAGGCAGCGGAGTAAAACGAATTAAACGCTCGCGAGCCATGTGCAACAGATCTTCAAATGTAAGTGCATCTTCCGGGAATGCCGCCACTCCCCAATACACATCAAGATCGATTTTTTCCTTTACTGACTGTGAAATCCTTTTGGCGAGTAATGTCGCATTCGAAAGGTCGGTTTCAGGGCAAACGATGATGAACCTTCCCCTATGATCTCTCAGCAGCAAATCAGTCTGGCGGATACGATCATCGATGATCTGTCCGACCCGGGCAGATGCGAAGCGGCTTGAGAGGTCATGTTGGATACTTTTCAGCATTGCCCTGGTGCTTTTTTCACCTTCGGTCTCTGATTCCATGATCACCAAACTCAATGGACGATGGTACCGACGGCTGCGAGTAATCTCAACTTTGATCCGCTGTTCCTCCGCCTCTATGGTATGGGTCCGGTTTGGGAATGCACTCAAAGCCAGAGCATCCATAAGAGATTCGGCGTGACTGATCTGCATGGCTAATTGATAGGCAAGCCACACTCCGATCTCCAACAAGACAAATTCCAATACGATGACGGAAAACTCTATATTTTCTGTTGAACGTCTCCTATCCAGTATTTGGAGCAAAATCATGTAAACGCCCGCCCAAACCGACATTGGAACATACACCGAAACTCTTGAGACGTATGGAAAGAAAAGAGTCAGCGGCGTCGCGACGATCACCGCCAGATAAAAGTAGGATGCAAAATTGATGATCGGCCGGCCCATATAATCAGCCTGCCCAAGAATAAAGATAACCCCGATGTACGATGCAGCCCAGAAAAACGAACGTTTCAGATTAGTCATGATATCCCTTGTTTAATATGGATCAAATCCCCGGTTAACATCGAAAACGTTTACGTGTCAGCCAGCCATATTGGGGGTCTGGATTGTTGAGACGCTAATGCAATACTGCCATCCATTCGTTATGTTTGAGGGCCGCTAGTATCCTGATACTACAAAGACGCCAACCAACAAGAGATGTTACCCATGTATGATTAGGTCTCGCCCATATATTTTATACACATATCAGTATAGTATCCAGAAGCATAAGATACAAGAGATGTCTCGATCATCAGGGTCGTATCGCAAAAGGTAGCCATCCCTTAGTTAAATTAAGAGAAATGACCTCTCATACCCTTCCGGGAGAGAGTCATTTCTGGGAACTGTGTTGTAATTTGATCGTTTTCAACAACAAACAGTTTCATTGGACTCTTCAACACCTACAAATTGTATCCTATTATGCAATTTTGTATATAGTATGACGAATCGATAAGGTAAAAGTTACTGCCTACCGGCAATTAGTATTCAAGTTCGGATGCAATATCCAACAAAATAGTTGTTGCGGTGAGCTTTATCGCTTGACTCAAACAGAGAGAATCCTATAATTACCGACAAAAACAGTAATATTTGAAGTATAAAGGTATTTGGATATGACGACTCCTTCTGTAATCGTAGTTGGTGGAGGCTTGTCTGGTATGGTCGTTTCCCGCGAGTTGGCACTTCGCGGTTGGAAGGTGATTCTTCTTGAACGGTCCAACCGCCTGGGAGGTAAGGCTGGTTCCGATCTCAAGAATGGGCGTCTTGTGGAACACGGTTATCACGTCTTCCCGAAGTGGTACCCAAATGTTCGGTCCATCCTTGAGCGTATTGACGTCCAACTCATTGATTTCGACCGTTATCACTTCCTCCTTCCGGGTGAGTATCCAAAACGAGTCACGGTAATCGGTCCCTCGGGACTCTCCGCCATGTGGCGCTACATCTTTAATGGTCTCCTGCCGTGGTATCACAACCTTCTTTATATCTATTCCGTGCTGGATATGATCAGCCGGCCGCTCTCCGAGAAGCGGTTCCTGGATCGGGTCAGCCAGATCGGACTGATACGAGGGAAGTGGTATACGAGCGAGTCAGTAGCAGAGATGGGGCAGGAGAACGTTCTCAAAGCATCCGCCATCCCAGTGTATGACCTGAGTGCAATGACCGCCAAACGCATCGCAAGCTACTGGGTGAAGCAAGCCAGCCCGTTCTTGTCCATTCTGCCGGGAGATCTGCAAACTGTTTTCATCGATCCGCAAGTGCGTGAGCTGGAAGAATTGGGGGTTGAGATCCGCTATGACTGCGAAGTAATTAACGTAGTGATGCACAAGGGCGTTGTCACCGCCGTCACTCTACGCGATGGGACCGGGCTTTCTGCCGACGTGTACGCCCTTTGTACACCCTTTGAAGTGACTCGCAGATGGCTGCACGACAGCTTTTATGAAGCAGATACCGAACTCGGGAACTTGCATTTTCTCGAGGCCCAACCAATGGCCGCTTTACACCTGCGCCTGAAGAAAGAAATACCGAACCTGCCTCGTGAGCACGTATTTCTTCATGGAAGTTACTATGCACTTTCGTTCATCGACATTACCCCTCACTGGAAGAGTTCAGATGGCAAACCTGAACTTTCCTTCATATCGAGTAATTACAGCCCGTTGAATCAGGTAAGCAAGGAAGGAGCGAAGGACCTGCTGTTGAAAGAGATCGGAGAGTATCTTCCCATCACGCCGGCTGATGTCGAAAGCTGGGAATTGAATCCAAACACAGACGTGCCCTTGTTCATCAACACAATCGGAGCCTGGTCCAACCGGCCGCGGCCGAAAACGAAGATCAAAAACCTGTATCTCGCAGGGGATTATGTAAAAAACGCCATCGATCTGGCATGTATGGAAGGAGCTGTCTCCGCCGCACTGGAGGCATCTGCTCAGATCCTCCACGACCACGGGGAGGCTGGCTCACTTCCAGTCGTTCAAATTCCACCAGAATGGCCGCGGGCATTGCTAGTTCTGGCCCGCATCCTGATGGTCCCCGCAGTACTCGTAGCACGAGTCATTGCATGGTTTGAAGAAAAATTCTTCCCGCATCGACCCGATGCGTCGAATGTTCGCATCCAGGCAACGCCGAAATTACAGGCAGATCCACGTCCTCCACGGAAAAGATAGCAGGCTGCTTAATTGCAGGGGATTTTGAATCACCAAAATAACGAACACCTGTAACCCATTAAATAAAGTCAGGTGATTGCCATGGCAATCACCTGACTCAATCACACTCAATCGTTGAATGTCAACTCGATGGGCTCATAAATTTAAATAGACCCACGATCGATACGATAAGAACGCCGGCCAGAGCCAATGAAACATATACTATCCAATCGAAAGGCTTTCGCTCGGGAATACCAGCTGGTCTAAGGGGCAACACAGATTCTCCCGTTGCTTCCGGTTGAGCGTTTCCCACTGCATTGTCGATATTCAACACAACAGCATTCTGATCGATGGTCACCCCGGGGATCGGGACGGCAAATCCCGATTCATTACGAACGACAAGGGCCGCTGTCTCAATGGCGAGATTCGTCTGACAACCCTTAAGAGCCGTAAAGCGCACCTCGGCTAACACACCATTTGCCATTTGAGGTGTGGTACTTGCAAATGACACATCCGCCAGACCCGATGTTTGAGGGACAGCCAGTCCATTCATGCCAGGGATGGGGCTCGTTCCATTAATGGGTGTCAGACATGCAGGGTCATATCGGATCTGAGCCGTGAACCCCTGAATGGGTGTAGTTGCATTGCCGTTAAGAGTAACCGTAACTGTTTCCATGGTTTTGTAAGTAGTGGTAACCGGCTGGATCCAGATCGTCTCGGCAGACTGGGCATTCACAGCAAAAACAGATATGAGAGAAATAATGAGGACAAAAATAAGGGCGGAAATCTTTTTCATGGCAACTCCAGTGTACGGGCGCATTGAAAAATGCGCCCGTACTGCAAGTATGTTTTAGTTCCAAACCAACGGACCAGATTTGCGATAGTTGAGAGCCAGAATTTCCAGATCCAGCACGTTGATGGTGCCATCGTTGCTCAGATCTGCCTCACTCGGCACTGTTCCATTGTAGTTAATACCGATCGTCAGGGCGTCAAACTGATCGATCACACCATTCCCATCGATGTCACCTGCGATCAGGCTGATGGTTTGCAGGGTCGTTGTATTGCCGCTTGTGATGCTGATGGAACCCTGGGCTTTGAGGTAGCCAGGCGCTGAAGCGACCGCCGTGTATGCTCCGGCATTGCTCAAGAGGCTGAAGGTTCCATCTGTATTTGCAACAATAGAGCCTGCAACTGCATTGCCAGCATCATACAACGTGACTGTTACTGGCTTACCCGCCAGGACCTGCCCAGAGAACGTACCTTGTGTGGACCCAACGACAAGGTTGGCTGGCGTGGAAGGAATGCTGACGAGAACAAGGTTCCCGGTAGAGACGCGGGCCTGACAGTCAATGGTGGATTGTCCCGTCTGCAACCCTTTTGCGGAAAACGAAAAGGCTGCACCACTTGTCAATGCTCTATTTCCTTTACTACCTGCGATGGCGACAATGAAACTCCCGTTTTGAGGACCATTGATTACCATGGCCGGGTCGGTTCCGAAAAGGCCAGTTTCAACAATGTTGGATACTTCCACGATCGTTGGGTTATAGGTACAGGTAAACTCAACGCTGGCATACCCTCCGGCCGGGACGTTGCTCAGGCTGACCGAAGCTGTAGAAGAACCGCCCACCGTAACACTCGATGGATTCAGTCCCGTCGTTACAGACGCCAAACTGGATGGAGCGGTGGGTGTCGCAGATGGCGCCACCACCGTTGAGATCGGCGTGTTTGTTGGATTCGGAACACTGGTATTTGTGGGGGCCGGTGTGTTCGTCGCAGTTGGAGCAGCGGCCGGTTTACTCGCGGAATTTCCAGGGAAGGTGAGTGCATTGATCTCCTGGATGTTGGTAAACCCGTCACCATCTGAATCAATATTCTCGATCGCTCCAAAGGCGGCAGTATTTCTACCATTGGATTTATACGCCGCACCATAGGGGTTCAAACTGGGAATACTGGCAGTATGGCAGAGATCGCAAGTATTCAGGCTGCTGGTGGAGAGGCTCGGATATTTGGCCATCGCGCTGCTCAAATCGCCTGGCGCCGCGCTGCCTGATTGCGGACTGGATGAAGCGATCATGACTGCGAGCAGGATAATCGCTCCAGAAACGATCATCATAATTCGATTCAGTTCTCTGTATTGTCTTTTCTTCTTCTTCATTCTATTCTCCTTCGGCTGACACATTTTTCTAAAGTCCATACTTCTCACCTGGTGGGTTTCTCAAACCTAATCATTAGCTTTACTGTTACACATCTTTTTATTGGTACCTCCTTTTCGACAGTGATTATGGCCAAAGCAGCGCGCCTGATCTGCCATAATTCTCCGCAAGAATTCCCAGATCGAGAACATTGATTACGCCATCGTTGTTCAGATCTGCCGCAGTGGGAGTTGTATTGTTGTAGTTCATGCGAATGGTGAGTCCGTCCATTTGATCGATGACCCCATTGCCATCAATGTCACCGGCGATCAAACTGACAACCGGCATCGAGATCGTGCCGCCACTGGCGGCCGTAACGGAACCTTGCGCGCCAAGGAATCCTTCTACTGAAGCTGTGATCGTATACGTCCCAATTGGGGCGGCGATGAGAAAAGTTCCATCTGGGTTGGTCGTACTCGTTGCGACAATGGAGTTATCCGGGCTGTACAACTGAATCGTCGCCGGTTTGCTGGCAAGGACCTGCCCAGTGATGGAAACGGAGGCTGACGTGGCTGTGGATGTAGGAGATACATCATCAATGGTCATGGTTGACGGCAGGGAGCCTATACTTTGAAGGGCGTTCTGTCCTTCCGATACGCGGGCTTTACATTCGATGTTGGTCTGCCCGGCCCTTAATCCCTTCGCATCGAATGTGAATGCAGTGCCACTGCCTGAGGCTTTTCTGCCATTGCTTCCTGCGAGAGCGAGAATAAAACTCCCATTTTCGGGACCGAATAGTCCCGAAACCGTGTCTGGACCAAAGAGATTTCCAATGCTGATGTCACTGACATCCACAAGGGTGGGATCGTACGTGCAGGTAAATTCAGTGCCTGCATAGCCCTGGGCAGGTACGTTATTCAAGCTTATGGTCAACTGGCTTGTATCGCCTACGTGGATCGTGGAAGGTGTAATGGATGTCAACACAGCGGGTTCAGCTGCAATTGGAGTCTGTGTTGAAACTGGTGTACTTGTCGGTTCAGCACCGCCCCCTGGTGGAAGCGGATTGGTTTCATGACAAGCCAGACATGTAAAATCATGCACTGTGATCGTATGACAGGTCTTGCAGGTGGCTCCATGATGATCCAAAAAGTTTTGACCGAGCGCTACAGGATGGGGTCTGAGGAACGTTGCACCTGGCCAGGAAGAGGTGGTATGACACTGCGCGCAATTCGTCCCAAATGCACCTACATGGAAGGCCGGTTCAGTGTGACAGGATGAACATTCCGTTGGGATTTTGAATTGTGCCGATGTATGACACTGTGTGCAATTCAACTGGGCATGTTTGCCCGTCAGCGGGAAGGCGCTGGTATTGTGATCGAAGATGATATTCTTCCAGTCATTGGGCGCATGGCAGATCGCACAATTCCTCCCAAATTGTCCGTTATGGTGATCGTCCTTCGCGTGGCAGGAAAAACAATTCTTGGGAGTGCCTTTAAAAATGTCGTTCCGGTGACAGGTCATGCAACTTACACTTACATGTTTGCCAACAAGTGGAAATGCAGTGAAGTTGTGATCGAACTTTCCGCGCAGCCACTGTGTAGTCTGATGACATACTCCACAATTTTTCCCATATTGTCCATTGTGAACGTCTCTTGCAGCGTGACAGGAGAAACAATCCCTGGGCGTATTTTTGTATATACCGTTGATATGACAGGACTTGCATGCTACATTAACATGCGAACCTGTCAGCACGAAACCCGTCGTGTTGTGATCGAACTGGGCCGGAAGCCACGCGGCAGTAGCATGGCATTTCTCGCAAGTTCTGCCCAACTGGCCCATGTGTGCATCGTTTTGTTGATGACACGAGAAACAATCCAGGGGCGTGCCTTTAAACATAGCATTCATATGGCACTTCTCGCAGGCCACTTGTACGTGGGCACCGTTCAATTTAAAAATGGAACGATTGTGGTCAAAGGTTGATGGACTCCATCCATCGGGGGTATGGCATGCAGCACAATCGGGTCCCAGACTTCCATGATGTGGATCATCGTTTGCATGGCAGGAGAGACAATCCTGTTTGGCCAACTGCAAAGCAGAAAGTGTCCTTGCCATAACATGGCACTGGGAACATTTCACGTCAGCATGTTTGCCTGTTAATTGGAAAGCGAATTGGTTGTGATCGAAATCGTGCCCGAAGCGTTCCACTCCATCATGACATTCGAGACAGTTCTCCCCAAACATTACCTGATGCTCTACCATGAACGCCATATCTTTGAGGATGTGACATTTACGACAGGTCAGTTCATCGAACTGGGTGACATCCTCTCCATGACAATCAGCGCACAGGAACGGTTCCTTCTCAGCCGTTCGTTGGTGACTGTTTAATTTGAAACGCGCCACATCGTGAGGGAATCGCCACCCTTCCAGAACCGTAAGAAGCGCATTCGGTCCTTTATGCTCCGGGTGACAGGTCCGACACTTTGCCTGCGGATCGATCTGCATCATCCGGCCATGGACCGATGCAGGGACGAGCATTTGCGCTGCAACATTCACGTGGCACGTCGAACAACGGTCATCCATGGTGTCTGCTTCCCACGGGGCGGCATGACAGGCTTTGCAGTTTCCTGCAATATCAGCATGCGAAGAGACGCCACCCAGCAAATTGCCGGGCTGTGCATTCAAAGCGCCCGGGCTATACATGGACCCACCGCTCGCGAGGGCAGAGGCCGCGATCATCAATGCAGCGATGATTGCGGCGGCAAATCCTGCACTTGCCAGAAAACTTCGGCGCTTTGCCTTCATCTTCCTCCTTTTTCATGGCAGGATACCTCGCTGACTCAAAGCCGAATTTCTGGGGATGGTGATTTGCTGCGAATACAACCCACGATCTGTGGAGTTCGCCCAGAACGTTGCCAGTACGTCTGAAATATTTGCATTGGGTGACAGAAGAGCGTTTCGTATGCGGGAAATATTTACCTTGTTAGAAATGATCTTTTCCAGAGGCATGGAAAGGGTTTGGTCACCCATGACAATTGCGCCGATCAATGTCTGCTCCCCCACCATTACGCGCAGACGATTCACTTCAAAACCAGATTGCGCCACCATCACATCAGGTAATTGACGCCACGTTTCACTATCTCCGCGAGCGATACCGGCCAAATCTTCGTCCCTTCCGCGTCCAACCATCCCGATGATGGTTGTTGTCAGCCCAGCCAGCCTGGTCACATTAAGGGGCGCAGATTTGAAATACACCTTCTTCAAACCCGCCATATTCCATCCCGCGATCATCCCCTGCTCGCGGGCAGTGTTCCACAAACTGTCCACCACCCAACGTCTGGAACTCAGATCGTACGCCTGGGCCACATCTCCGGCCGCAAAGATATTGGGGTCGTTCGTTTGCATGCGCTCATTCGCCAGGATTCCACGGTCAACATCGAGGGCAGCCATCCTGGCCAAATGGGTTTGAGGTTGAACGCCAATGGCATAAGCCAAAAGATCACAATGGATACTGGTTCCATCCTTTAAGCGAACTGAATTAACATGATTGTGTTTTCCCGCAATTTCAGTGATCTCTGAAAAGTAATGCAGCTTTACGCCCTCTTCTTGTAACCGTTGTTCAACGATTTTCGACTCCAGATAATCAAGCACATTGCTCCAGTAACGGTCCCCCCGCAAGAGATAATGGACTTTCATGCCTCTTGCCATAAGTCCTTCGACAAGTTCAAGGGCTGTAATTCCGCCTCCCACCACCACGGCCGTCTTACCTTTCTTTGCCAGCTTTACGATCGTATGGGCATCACTTAAACGATCCAATTTGAGTACCCCATTCAGTTTGGAACCGGGCATATCCAATGGGATGGCAGCCGCACCCAGCGCAAGGAGTAAACGATCGTACGGCACATAGCCGTATCCTTCAAGCTCCAGGCAACGCTGATCGCGAAGCACACCTTTTACATGCCCTTTAATGTATCGGACATGCAACGTTTGGAAATCCTCGGCACGTTTTGCAAACAACGCCTGTTCATGGATCTCGCCCGACAAATAATAGGCAAGCCCGGGGCGGGAATAGTAACCATGCGGATCATTTCCAATCAGTATGATCTCTCCCGATTTATCCACAGAACGGATCGCTTCAATGGCTGCGATCCCAGCCACTCCAGAACCAACAATTACATATCGCATAATATCTTCTCTAAAAAATATTTACTTTGATAAAACGGAATATTTCTTGCAGGCAACACGCAGCATAGGACCCGCACATCAATAGGCACTCGCATGCAGACTTCGCATTGCAAACACATTGCAAAATCGAACAAGATACCGCCCATATTCCAATTCTTGAATCGATGCCCGAACAGAGCGAGTACTCCCATACCGGAATAGTCGTATCGCATTTCGAAAAGTTGTCAGCTAGGGTAAAGGTTACATATTAAAAACATTGCAGAGTTATCCCGCCATATTCCAACGCCCCCTTTTCTCAGGATGTACTGACTTATATTTTTATAGACAGTGCAAATCATAAAACAACAGCGAAAGCGGTGGTATTATCTCCCCACGACCATATCTTCTCCTTGTGGGACAGCCACCGCCCAACATAGCGTTATTAAGCAGTCATACTGAAAACTCGATTGAATTGACAGTAAGACTCGTTGTAGCGGCAAATGTATGATTAGCAGATGTGTTTTTTCCAACCTGACCACCTTTATGAAAACAAAACTCTCTTTTACTGCACAAAGATGCCAAAATGAAACCAGACAATCCAATCGCAACTGTCATTGAATCGATGGTCGATGCTGGTACCCTCGCCGGTGCAGCAACCCTGATATGGCGTGACGGTAAGGTAGTCCAGGTTGCGACTGTTGGCTGGCGGGACGTGGAGTCCAAACTGCCCATCGAGCGCGGTACTCTCTTCCGTATCGCCTCTATGACCAAGCCGATCACATCTACGGCAGCACTGATGCTGTTCGAGGAGGGAAGATTCGCGCTGGATGATCCGATCACGCGCTGGGCGCCAGAGTTTTCGCACATGCGTGTTCTGCGCTCTCCCAACGGGACCTTCGACCAAACAGTCCCAGCAGAACGACCGATCATTTTTCGTGACCTGCTGACGCATACATCAGGACTGACCTACGGTGCATTTCATACGGGACCCATCTCAATTGCTTATGAAGACGCATTGGGAGGTGAGGTGGACACCTATGTAGAGCCCGATGATTGGATTACCAGACTGGCCGCCCTACCCTTGATTGACCAGCCAGGTTTCGGTTTTCACTATGGCTGCTCAACCGACCTCCTCGGCCTGCTCCTGGCGCGTATCGAAGATGCATCACTAAGCGACGTTCTCAAACGGCGGATATTCGATCCTCTCGGAATGAAAGACACCGGCTTCACTGTCTCGAAGGAAAAGAGAGACCGACGAGCAGGGATGTACGGTTTCGACGAAGCCGGGCGTTTAATAAAACGGCTCACCGCCACAGGAAATTCGACTCTCCCGGAGCGACCTGAGAATATGAAATACGAAGGTGGCGGCGGCGGGCTTTGGTCCACCCTGGATGACTACCTTGCCTTTGCCCGCCTATTTGTTGGCGCAGGCACAGTGGACGGTGTGCGGCTGTTACGGCCGGAGACTCTCAGATTGATGACATCCAATCACCTGACCGGGACTCAGCGTGGCAATGCAACATTACTGAGTGCAGGGCATGGATTCGAACTGGGGGTTGCGGTCGTACTCGATCCTGAGAAGGCTGATCCGGTTATATGTGGTGGTGGGATCGGTTCGGTGGGCTGGCCAGGTGCATGGGGTGGATGGTGGCAGGCCGATCCCAGTGACAACTCCGTGCTCATCTTCCTGGCGCATAACATGGTCGAGATCAACCAGTTTGCTCAGGGTGTTGGTTTCGGGGTCTTCGATGCCATCCTGCGATTTCAGTCTCTTGCGTCAAACCTCCCGCGATAGACAGACGTACAGGCTCATACACCAATTGACTGAATCACATATGTTTTAGATCGATAGTGGTATTATCGCTCCATGACCATATCATCCCCACATAGGACAGCCACCGCCCAAGCTTCGCCCAATATCGCCTTCATCAAATATTGGGGCAACCGCGATAACGTTCTGCGCCTCCCCATGAATGGCTCCATCTCCATGAACATGGATGGGCTATACACGCGAACCGCGGTTAGTTTTCAGCCGTCGCTGCCATTTGATGAATTGATCATCAACGGAAACGAAGTAATCGGTGCAGGGCTAGACCGCGTCTCCTACATTCTCGATATCATTCGCGGCATGGCAAATGTGCATGACCGGGCCGAAATCGTGACGGAAAATAACTTCCCATCTGGCGCGGGAATTGCATCGTCGGCTTCGGCGTTTGCAGCGTTGGCATTAGCCGGAAGTAAAGCGGCGGGATTGAACCTCGGCGAGAAGGATCTTTCGCGTCTCGCGCGGCGTGGGTCGGGTTCCGCTGCCCGATCGATCCCCGGCGGATTCGTAGAATGGCAGTCCGGTGAGAGCGAGGAAGATTCGTTTGCCTTTTCCATTGCAGATGTCGATCACTGGAAACTTGTGGATTGTGTTGCCATCGTCAGCGCTTCTCACAAAAAGACCGGTTCCACTGAAGGACATTCCATTGCGCCAACCAGCCCATTACAGGCAGCACGAGTTGCCGATGCCCCACGTCGGTTGGAGATCTGTCGCAATGCCATCCTCAACAAAGACTTCGATGCATTTGCTTCAATCGTTGAACTGGATTCGGACATAATGCATTCGGTCATGATGACATCCACACCTGCGCTGCATTATTGGAAACCCGCCTCACTCGAAGTGATGACAAAGGTCCGTACCTGGCGAACAGAAGGCATTCCAGCCTGTTACACCGTGGACGCGGGACCGAATGTCCACGTGATATGTCCTGAAACGGAAGCTCATATCATCGAAAAACGATTGCGCGATATTCCCGGGGTGGAAAATGTGTTGATAGCCCGCGCTGGCGGTCCTACAAAGATCGTCAATGGACAATAACTAATTAAATATAAAGGACACAAAGTTCGCTAGAAAAAACCTTAGCAGACTTTGTGTCCTTTGTGTTTAAACTTTTTATTCCACAGAAATAATAAACTGATAGTGCGGTTGTCCGCCTTCCTGTATTTCCACTTCCAGGTTGGAATATTTTTCACGGATCGCATCTGCCACGCGGTTGGCTTCGGCATGGGTCGTGTTCTCGCCGTAGAACAACGTGGTTAGTTCGTGCTCCTCAGCGTTGGCCTTTTCGAGAAATGCAAGACAACCTTCCTCCACAGAACCAGCCGAGGCAACCAGCTTGCCATCCAGCAGGGCGATCACTTGTCCATTTTCCACCTTGACACCGTCGATCTCCACAGAACGAGTGGCCACCGTGATCTCACCGGTGATGACATGGCTCAACGCTTTGGTCATCTTGTCGGCAACGGAATCAAGCTCCCCGTCGGGTTGAAGCGAGAGCATGGCCGCCAGCCCCTGTGGGACGGTCCGACTCGGAACGACCATCACCTGCTTGACCGTCACATCCTTCGCCTGGTTGGCTGCCATCACGATATTTTTATTGTTCGGCAAAATGATGATCTTATCCGTCGGCAGGTTCTCGAATGAATTCAAAATATCCTGTGTGGATGGATTCATCGTCTGTCCACCTTCGACCACTGCCGCCACGCCGAGGCTTGCAAAAATGCGGCTCAAACCTGCACCGGGGGAAACTGTAATGACCGCGATCTGCCCTGGCTCGACGGCTGCAAATTCGATCCGACTGGCTTTGCTCTTTTGGATGTCGTCCATCTGAGCCAGAAGGTTTTCCATGGCCACTTTGGTGATCGTGCCGATGCCCATGATGTAATCGATCGGCTCGTACCGTTTCTCGAGCGGCACATGGATGTGCATGCGATACATGCCATCCCCTTCGCCCACCTGAATGGACGTGCCCATTTCTTCGAGTCGTCCATAGAACTTGTGCAGTTCGAAATCACCGCCGGGCATGAAATCCACCACCACTTCATAATCCTGTCCTTCTTCAACTGTCTCCATCGCATCCTGCATTTGCATGCTGGAGATCGGTTGGACAGTGATCGTTGGTGTCTCTAACGACTCACCATACACATGGCGCAACATTCCCTCGAGGATAAAGAATAGACCTTTGCCGCCTGAGTCCACCACACCCGCCTGCTTGAGGACGGGGAGCATCTCCGGCGTTTTATTGACCCACTCATCCGCCGCCTTGACGGCCACTTCCAAAATGGTGATCGCATCATTCGTGGACTTTGCCGCCTCTTCCGTTGCTTCGGCCACACCTCGGGCGACAGTCAAGATCGTCCCTTCCACCGGGCGAACCACGCCTTTATAAGCTGTGTCACGCGCTTCGGCGAATGCCTTCGCCAGGGTTGCACCATCCAACACGGCATGACCATGCACACCGCGTGAAAACCCGCGCCACAGCTGCGAAAGGATCACGCCCGAATTACCGCGTGCGCCCATCAGCGCGCCCTTCGATACGGCCGCTGCCATGTCGCTGACGCCGCGATGCCCCAGGTCCTTCACTTCATTCCACGCCGATTGCATGGTGAGTACCATGTTCGTCCCTGTATCGCCATCTGGGACGGGGAATACATTCAGCGCGTTCACGGTCTGCTGGTTCGTGCGCAGCCAGGTCATGCCGGCCTCGACCAGCCTCTTGACGGATTGTCCGTTAATGGATTGTTGTCGTAATTTTTCTACACGTGCGGTATCTGCTGCCATCAGGTTTCTCTGCTCCTTGTGCCGCCACAAGCGGTACTAATCCGTATTGCTGACACGCAGTCCCGCCACATGTACGTTGATCGCGTTCACTTTGAGTCCGAGCGCCTTCTCCACTTGATAGCGGACCGTGTTGCCCACGCTTTCCGCCACCGAGTTGATGCGCGTTCCATATTCCACGATGATGTGGATCTCGATATCGATATCCTCGCCGTTGTAGTTCACGGAAATGCCTTTAGCAGGCTCACGCGTGATCGCGTTGACGATGCCATCCGCGATATTCTTGGGTGCCAGCCCCACCACGCCATAGGATTGCAGGGTCGCATGATACGCGATGGTCGCCACCGCGCCCGGGGAGATGTGGATCCCACCCAATGATGTCGTTTCTTCGCCCATAGGTTCCTCTCGTGTCTGTGCCCATTGCGGGCATACTATATTAACATCCTGCCTTGAATAAGGTTGCGATGTATGGTAAAATGCCGTGCCTTCAAGAAAGGTAATTGTACTCGCACTACTCGTTTCACTCGGAATTATAGCAAGAAAGGAAGTTCTTCAGAATGGCTAAATGTGCAAATTGCGGCAAGACCACCACCTTTGGGCATAATCGCTCCTTTTCCCAGCGCGCCACCAATCGTACCTTCCGCCCCAACCTGCAGAAGACGATCGTGATGGAAAAGGGTCACAAGGTCCACAAGATCCTGTGCGCCAAGTGCATCAAGGCGATGGGCAAAGTCGCCGCCTAGGTTTGTCTTTCCCCACAAACAAGGATCACGACTCGCGTCGTGATTTTTGTTTTAAGCCCAACTCTCGCTGAGCGGAGTGCAAAGCACGCAGTAGAAGCGGCTTTACTGTAAGACTTCCAAGATTATAGAAGTTCTCTCAACGAACGAATCCCCTCCCCGATCCCCTTCGTATTCTTGAAGATCGCTGTGGCCGCCACGTAAGCCGTAGCACCGGCTTCCTTCATCTTCGGCAGTGTGTTAACGTCAATACCGCCATCCACTTCCAGCCAGGCAGAGGAACCCAGCGCATCCAATTTCTTGCGGATCGCTGCCACCTTGTCAATGGACTCGGGCATGAACTTTTGTCCCGAGTACCCCGGGTTCACGCTCATCACCAGAACCAGGCCTGCTTCCGCCAGATAAGGCTCGATCTGGCTGACAGGCGTTGCCGGATTCAAAACTACGCCTGCCCAGCATCCTGCCGACTTGATCTGCTTTAGCGTATTGTACATATCTGGGCATGTTTCCACGTGGACTGTCAGTCCGCTGGCGCCGGCTTTGGCAAAAGCATCAATATACCGTTCCGGCTTCTCGATCATCAAATGTACATCCAGTGGAAGTTGGGTTGTCTTGCGGCACCATTCCACAACGAATGGTCCCATCGTAATGTTCGGCACAAAATGACCATCCATCACGTCCACGTGGAGCCAGTCCACACCAGCGGCTTCGGCTTCAGCGATCTGTTCACCGAGTTTTGTAAAATCTGCTGAAAGAATTGAAGAGGAGAGTACGTATTTGTTCATGGTAATTAAAAAGGTGACAGTCACTTTAAAAGTGACTGTCACCCTGCTTAACGAGGATTGTATAAGAAGTAAATATATATCCAGAACGGAACCAGTCCGCCTACGGTCATCAGTGCCAGCAATCCCAACCCTACTGCGGCCCAATCCACTTCTGAGAAGGAGACCTCAGGCGCAGAATACACCGGTTCCACAGGCTGAGACCGGGGTTCCTGATATACAGGAACGGTCGCCTTGGTGACAGGAGGCTCCGGCTGTCGATACGTGGTCACTACTTCAGGGGTCAGGTTCATCGCCGGCGTGGCGGGAATATCACGCTGCGTACCGAAGCGCAGAAGGACACGCCCCAACTGATCTGCAGTACGATACCGCGCGGCTGGTTCCTTTGAAAGGACCTTCATCACGATCTCTTCCAGGGCTTCGGGGATATCCGGCACATATTCGCTGGGAGGAATGGGATTCTCTTCCAGGTGCATGCGTGCCAGCTCTTCACTGGAGGAAGCCGTGAAAGGAAGCGCGCCGGTCAACACTTCATATAGAACGATGCCGAGCGAATATACATCCGACGCGGGCGAAGGCGGCTCACCGACGGCCTGTTCGGGCGAGAAATATTGAGGCGATCCCCAAACAACATCTGCACGTTCGTCTGGCATGATCGTAGACAGCGCACGGGCAATACCAAAGTCAGTGACCTTGAGACGCGCATCGGGCGTGACGATCATGTTGTGCGGCTTGATATCACAATGGACAAGTCCAGCACGGTGGGCATACCCGATCCCCGCGCAGGCTTGCACGATCAACGGGATGGCTTCCTCTACAGAATAACGCCCACGCTGACGAAGCAGGGTCTTCAAGTCTTTGCCGGGAACGTGCTCCATGACAATGTAGAGTTGATTCTGGTCGAACCCAAAATCATGGACCGTCACAATGTTGGGATGTGAAAGATTCGCCGCCGCACGCGCTTCCTGACGGAAACGCTTCTGGAACGATTCATCGTCTGAATAATGCTCATGCAGAACTTTGATGGCCACATACCGTTCCAGCATCAGATCGCGTGCGCGAAAGACATCTGACATCCCACCTCGTCCCAGACGTTCGAGCAACTGATAGCGATTATTGAGAACAGTTCCCTCATTCATGGCAAAAAAGATTATAACACTGCCCCCACCCGTCCTCCCCCCAATACCGACTGAAGTTCAGTCGGAAAATGGGGGAGGGTGCCAAAGGCGGGTGGGGGTCGAGGGCGGTATAATCCTCTCATGCGAAGTGCTGTGATCGTGTATAACCCTGCAGCAGGGCGGTTCTCTGTCAAACCGTTCATTAACTCTGCAGTAAAACAATTGGAATCTACCGGGTGGCAAGCCGATGCAGTAGCGACCCAAAGTGGCGCACACACCATCGAACTGGCGAAACAGGCCGCGGCTGAGAAAAAAGACGCAGTTTTCGCAGTTGGCGGTGACGGCACCATCGGCAACGTGGTCAACGGGTTGATCGGCTCCGAGACGGCGCTGGGTGTTCTGCCTGCAGGGACGGCAAACGTGTGGAGCATCGAGCTGGGCTTGCGTCCCTTCACATGGGCCCGTCCCTGGGTGCTGCAAAAAAATGCATCGATACTTGCAAATGCGCCCATCCATTCCATTGACGTGGGGACGTGTAATCAATTTTCGTTCATGATGTGGGCAGGCATCGGGCTGGACGCGCTGACGATCCAAGCCATGGAGCCGCGCATTCGCCTGGAAAAATTTTTCAACATGCCGGAATATACCGCCAGGACCATCTGGCAGGCCGCGCAGTGGAGCGGCGTCCATTTGCGTTTATGGGCAGACGGGCAGGAAGTGGAAGGTCAATTCATCGTTGCCGTTGCCACGAATATCCGCCATTATCTCGGCGGTTATTCCAAGCTTTCGCCAGATGCCTACATCGACGATGGATTGCTCGACATGTGGCTGTTCAGCGGCAGCCATCTCGGCGACGCGCTGCGCCATGCCTACGATATGTGGCGCGGCAATCACGTCACATCTGAGATGGCGCGGCGGATCACGTTCAAGAGCCTGCGCGTCGAAGCGGATTCGCCCTATTGGATCCAGACCGACGGTGAACCGCGCGG
Organism: uncultured Anaerolinea sp.; assembly: GCA_964555335.1. Lineage (GTDB taxonomy): Bacteria > Chloroflexota > Anaerolineae > Anaerolineales > Villigracilaceae > Defluviilinea. The sequence goes on along the minus strand of CAZKSG010000001.1, from coordinate 25,976 downwards.
TTCCACACAAACGACCGAGATCAAAGTCCAAGCACGCACGTTACGGATGTTGATGCCCCCCAAAGGCATGGAATTATTAAAGTATTCGTCAAAGGTACTCAATGAACGCTCGCCAGCTTTTTAATAAATGGGTCATTCTCGGCGGAATCCTGCTCGCCGGGTTGCTGACCCTGATCACCGCCATCTCCATTGGATTGACCTCAGCGCGCCAGACAGCAGACATTGGCTTTGCCCCCGCGGATCTGACCGTCATCCCCGCCCCAACATCCACATCGAGCGCACCGGCTACAGCGACGATTGACCCGTTCGCTCCAACTCCCACCCCAACTGGGATCGCCATCGGTAACTATGTCCAGATCTCCGGGACAGATGGCGAAGGGCTGCGCATTCGCTCTGAGCCGGGGCTGAACGGCAACCCAGAATTTCTTGGCTTCGACTCGGAAGTCTTCATCGTCAAAGATGGACCGCGTGAAGCGGATGGATTCGTCTGGTGGTATCTGGTTGCCCCGTACGATGATACGCGCGTCGGCTGGGCGGCAGCCGATTTTCTAACGTTTATCCCTGCGCCAACACAATAATTCTTCTACAAGAAAGATAAAACATGAACGAGAGACCCACTGGCATTACCGCCAACAAAAAGACAAGGGAATTCACTGTCACGTGGAGTGACAATCACACCAGCATATATCCGTTCGAGTTGCTGCGCGCGGCCTGCCCCTGTGCCTCCTGCCGCGGCGGACATGAGAATATGAAGTCTGAGCCTGATGCAGATGTATTCGAAATCAAACTCGGCGATACCGAATCGACTCGCATCGCGAATGTGGTGGCGGTTGGCTCCTATGCCCTGACCATCGTCTGGGAGGATGGTCACGATTACGGCATTTACAACTGGCACTATTTGCGGGCGTTATGTCCCTGTGCTGAAGATCGAGCAAAGTACGGAAAATAATAAAAAGAGCGACTGATGTTTCAGTCGCTCTTTTTATTTACGGAGTAGGTGTCGGCGTCCGTGTGGGGGTTGGCGTTGGGGTTGTTGGTTTCTTCGTTGCTGTCACGGTCACTGTGACCGGTTTGGTGGGGGTTGGCGTCTTCGTTGGCGTGCGTGGACCCGAGGTGCGCGTCGGTGTGGCGGTTGGACCTATCTCTTTCAAATGCTGTTCCGCTTCTGTGCGCATATCGGCAGTCATTGCGTCTTCGGGCAGGTCGAGCAATTGCTGCCAGAAGTCGGCGGCAGTGGGGAGGTCCTTGCGGCCTTCGTAGACCAGAGCCGCCCAGTAATAATAGGTTGCCTTCTGTTCGTCGGTGTCTGCCAGTACTTTGGCCTTGTCCAGTTCGAGCAGGGCGGTGCCGTAATGGTTCAGCAGGATCTGCATGCGGATGACGGCGACCTGCACATCGAATGAATCGGGATAGAACAACTGGACGCGGTCCACATCCTCTTCGGCCTGCTGCCCACGACCCAGTTCGATGTTGGATAAGAAACGAACCAGATATGCTTCGCGCCGGTTACGGTCGAGTACCACAACCTTGTTCATACTGTCGATCGCATCTTCATATTTCTGGTCATCGAACTGCATCTTGCCGAGCAACATATAGGCAGAACTGTCGTTGGAACGATACTTGAGATAGATATTCAACGCCTTGACCGCTTCCTCCTGGTTATCCATCTGGGAGTAGATCTGACCAAGCAGCAGATACGTCTCCAGGTGTGTGACATCCAGTTGGTTGGCGCGCTGTGCTGCAGCCAGGGCAAGCTTCATGTCACCTTCCTGCAGACGGGCAAGTGCTAATGTATAAAAAACCAGTGGAGAATTGGGCAGGCGCGAATCAGCATTGGCAAGGTCCTCGAGTGCACCGGAAACATCATTCTGCTTTATACGAGCCTTGGCACGTTCAAGGTATGCCTCACCAAAGTTCGGATCGAGACGGATCGCTTCATCCAAAAATGAACGGACATCCGTATTCGGGTCGATGCTCAATCGGGTGCGCGCCAATCCCACATACGCAGGACCGAAGTCCGGGTTCACGCCCAGGGCAGATTGCTGCGCATCGATCGCGCGGGCAAAATCTCCCTGGAAGCGATAGGCTTCACCTATATAGTAGTAGGCGTCGGCAGCCTGTGGGTCATTGCGGATGACATCCTGATAAATACGGATCACTTCCGCCCATTTGCCCTGGCTGTAGGCAAGCCTTGCCGCGCGATACAGGTCAGATGTCAATGGGGAGCCGGGCGTAACCACATACAATGGTGTCGGCGTATGCGGAGCCGATAACAACTCAGAAAGCGGCGCCGATGTACCGATGACCACTGGCTGCCCGGTTGCGTTCAGAGCGGTGGGAGTCAATGTGAATGTGGGAGAAGGTCCCGGTGTGACTGTGGGTGTGCGCACCACATTATTCATACGTGGGATCACAAAGCCAAATAACACCGCAGAGACCAGCACACCAGCCAACGCGACGAAACCGCCAATGCGGGCTACAGGGCTGGCTTTGACCGCCGCCCATCCCTTAAGCTTCGGCTTTTCATGGGCAAGCAGGAGTTTCTCCTCCCATGAACGCGGACGGTTCACCGGGAATGGCTGGACACTTTCATCCGGTGGCAGCGCACCGTGCAGGATCAAGCCACGTTTGGCGGTCGTATTTTCCGGGTCCAGTTTGAGAGCAGTCTGCAGGCAGTAGATGCGCTCCTTGGCCGTATCCATGGTGGCGCTCATCCACACCCAATAGGTCGCGTTATTTTGATCGGTCTTAAGCAGGCCGGTTAATAACTCGCGGGCACGAGCTTTTTTCCCCTCTCGAAGGGCTTCCACTGCTTCCTGGAAAACAACATCGTCTTCGGCCATGAACCGATTTTACCGCAGTCAACCTTGAAAGGTAGGCACAACCTGCTTACATGTTTGGAGACTCGTGAAATTCCTGTACCTGGTAGATCAGTACATCGAGATGCTGTGTGCGCCACAGGCTGGGACCGGCTCCCATCTTGTAGCACAGGTTATCGAGAAACTCGGCCGGGTCGGGAATTTTCTCCCACACCTGCGGCAGGAATGTGGCCCGGCGGAACCCATCACGCAGGATGACACCATCCACATGCCGGCGCAACTTCGAGAGCAGGTCTTGCGCATCCTTGTATTCCAGCGGGACGGGGCGGGTCAATCGCGAGACCTCGATCTGGATCCCTTTTAATTCCCGCTCACTCACCGACGGGAAGCGCGGGTCTTCAAGCGCGGCCGCAACGGCGTGTTCGCGCACGTCCTCCGCCAGTGGTTGATAGGGCTCCAGTGCGCCGATGCATCCGCGCAGTTGACCGTGTATCGTTAGCGTCACGAACGATGCACCGTTCTCTCGCAGATGCGGTGTAAGGGATGATTCATCCAGCGGTGGCAGCTTCTCGCCCCGTACACCGCATTCCATTGCATCGCGCGCCATGCGCAGCAATGTCTTTTGTTCATCGAGAGTCAATCCATCTTCCATCGGTTTGTCCTCCCAAACTTGAATTACATCAGCTTCCAATATCCACGGTTATGATACACCAAAGGGACGCCATCGCCTTCGCCTCGCGCCGCAATGACTTCGGCAACGAAGAGCGTATTATCACCCACCAGGAACGCATCTCTGACATGACAATTGAAATAGGCCATCCCACCTTTGAGCAGCGGGGCAGGGATGGCAAGAGTTTCCATTTCCACTCCATCAAAACGGTCCTGAATATGAGGGAACCGGCCTGCAAAACGGTCGGAAAGTTCCTGCTGATTCGAAGACAAGATCGTCACCGAAAATTCATTGGCTTTGGTCACCAGGTCATACGTACGGGTCAGGTTTTTTAACGCCACCGAGACCAGCGGCGGATCGAGTGAGATCGATGTAAACGAATTTACCGTCATTCCATATCGTTGACCGTCATGCTGGGCTGTGACGACCGCCACACCTGTGGTCCACGCGCGCATGGCATGGCGGAGTTGTTCAGGGTCAAGGGTCATAAAATTTCTCCAATAGAATCATCATACTTTCGAGGCAGGGGAGCGTCAAGATAAAAACCGCACTGCGGACAAAGTTCTTACAAACACAAAAACCCTGCGAAATCGGAAACCAACGCGACATCCCAAACGTTTAAAAAAGAGCGCATTTCCGCCTTTTTTTCCCTTGCAAGCTGCCCTTTTAAAAGGTACTATTATGCGCAAGAGACATGGACTCGACATCCTCCCGTCCCCTGAGGGCGAAACGCCCGGTTCGAGCAGTGCAGGCCACTCTGGGCATTGCCATTTTATTGGCAACGCTCTTTACCGCACTGCCCTCACGGGGGCTGGTCTCGGGGGAATTCTACGATCGCCTGAGCCTCATCCTGACCCCGCGACCCGGTGAAGGTGCTCCCCTGGCTTCACAAACAAAACTGCGCATTGGCATCGTGGCCGGGCATTCTGGAAACGACTCCGGCGCGGTCTGCTATGACGGCAACGGCAACGTCACGCTCACCGAAGCCGATCTCAATCTCAAGATCGCCGCGTTGGTCGAGCAGCAGCTCAAACAAAAGGGCTTCGAAGTAGATCTGCTGCGCGAATTCGACACGCGTCTCAATGGGTATCGCGCCCTGGCTATCGTGTCCATCCACAACGACTCGTGCGAGTACATCAACGATCAGGCTACGGGCTTCAAGGTGGCAGCAGCGCTCAACACCAATGACGTGAACCGTGCCAATCGTCTTACTGCCTGTCTTGTAGACCGTTACCAGCATCTCACTCAGATGACCTTCCACGCCGGAAGCATCACCGGTGATATGCGCGAGTATCATGCCTTCCGCGAGATCGACCCGAGCACAGTCGCCGCCATTATCGAAACCGGATTTCTCAATCTCGATCGGGAAATCCTGACCAAAAAGACCGATCTCGTTGCCGCCGGGATCGTGGACGGCATTCAATGTTTTGCCAATAATGAAAATATCGAACCAACCGCCATTCCCAATTTGACCCCATGAAAACACGCTTTCGCATCCATCCAAGCCTGTGGTTGATCCCACTCTTTATCGTCTTCTCACTGGGACTTTTTTTCTTCGCCACCTCGCCGGTCAGTGCTGCCATCTTCAGCAGCCCAACGCCTACACAGGAAAACCTGTGGGCGTATGTCGAACTGCCCAAGCCCACCTATACTGCAACGGTCGCGGCCACACCTACCGAAATGCCCACATCCACACCAGAAGCCACGGCTACGCCGGGTCAAATGGCGATGGAAATTATTGAAGACACACCCGTGCCCACGTATGCAGCTCCACAAGCTGGGAACGTAGCTGCATATGGAGGCTCGAAATATATCCTCGTGGATATTTCCGAACAGCATATGTACGTCTATGAAGGTGACGCGCTGGTCTACAGTTTTGTTGCATCGACCGGCATGAATAACGCCACACGCGTTGGGACATTCGCTGTGCAAAGCAAGATTCCCAACGCTTACGGTTCCACATGGAATATCTGGATGCCAAGCTGGCTCGGCATCTATTGGGCCGGCGGACTGGAAAATGGCATTCACGCCCTGCCGATCCTGCCGAGTGGCGCGACATTATGGGCCGGCTTCCTCGGGCGCCCGATTTCGTATGGATGCGTCGTCCTGGGAAGCTACGAAGCACAGGTCTTGTACGACTGGGCGGAGCTTGGTACGCCAGTAGAAATCCAATGGTGAGGAATGTCATTGCCCCGCATGTTTTCAACGGGGTTGCGAGCCGAAGGCGAAGCAATCTCCTCGTAACATCAAGCATTTATTAAAGGTACCCTTATGAACACCAAATTCATCGAAGCTCGTGATCTAGTCATCAAAGCCCGTGAGTCCCTCCGCCGCGGCGACAAAACTTCTGCATGGAAATCGGGGGAACAGGCCGCCCTGCTTGTCCCGGATATGGAAGATGCGTGGCTGATCCTCGCAGCATCGGACCCCAATCCTGAAGAAGCGTTGGCGTACGCACAGAAGGCATTGCAGATCAACCCATCGAGCACGCGCGCCCGTAAAGCCGTGGAGTGGGTCCAGGGTCAGATCAAACAGGCTGCGCCTTCGCGAGAAGCGCCGGTAGCTGTTCCGGTCACTCCATCGAAACCTGTTTTGTCGCAGAAGATCGAACCGGTCGAGGAAACCTCGCAACCGAAGAAAAAATCCAATAATCGGAAACTGATCTTCGCGGCTGCGTTCCTGGGTCTGTTGATCTGTGCGGTGGGAGTTGTGGCCGCCTATTCGGCTGTGACACATCCGGCATTCGCCTCCATTCTGGGCAGCGCACCGGCTCCCACACAGGAAAATCTCTGGGCACCGATGGAGATCGCAAAACCGTCTGTCACTCCCATTGACCCGAGTGCATTCGCTCAAACGTCCGATACCGCGACACCACAGACCACGAAAGTATCCCCAACAACTGCCCCCACAGAAGAGCCAACATTGGCTCCTACAGATAGCCCCACAGACATCCCAACCGAAGCGCCGACATCCACGCCTGCTGCAACAGAAACTCCCGGCACAATGGCAATGGATATCGTTGAAGACACTCCCACCAGTGCCTATGTTGCGCCGGTTCCATCTGGAGAACTGCCCGATGTTGCGAAAAGCGGTAACGGCGTCCGTTGGATCGATGTGGATCTCACCAACCAGGCTGTGTATGCCTATGAAGGCGATGTGGTTGTTAATTCGTTCATCGTGTCAACAGGGACCTGGCTGACGCCCACTGTCACTGGACAATACAATATCTACGTCAAGTATCGCTCAACCAAGATGTCTGGCCCCGGATACTATCTGCCGAATGTTCCCTATGTGATGTATTTTTATAAAGGATATGGACTGCACGGCACCTACTGGCATAACAACTTCGGCCACCCGATGAGTCATGGCTGTGTGAACTTGCGCACCGATGATGCAGCCTGGTTGTATAACTGGGCATCGGTGGGCACGCTGGTCAATGTACATTATTAGCAAGCATAGGTGACGGCCACTTTGAAAGTGGCTGTCACCTGTTTTAACCATGAGTAAGTTTGAAATTTCACGGCGCGATTTTCTAAAGCTAAGCGGGTACGGCTTGATGGGGATAACATTGCCGAACCTCTCCACATGGACGCCTGACGATTTCACCAATTTACAGGGGCGTGTGACCGACCGCACGTTATGGTCTTACGAAGAACCCGACATTCAATCCAAACGAAAAAAACTATACTGGCATGACATCGTCATCCCGATCACGAACACGATCGTCGGCGTGGATGAGACTGCATACAACCGTGTCTGGTATGAAGCGGAAGAGGGTGGATACATTTATTCGGGCAGCGTTCAACCCGTCCGCACAATATTGAACGAGCCGCAGCACATCTCGCTCAAAGGCGCGTTAGGGGAGGTCAGTGTGCCCTTTACCGAGGCGCGTCTCAAACCAGATGCAAATGCAGAACTGCTTTATCGGCTGTATTATGAATCGGTCCATTGGGTCAAAGCCAGTGCCGTTCACCCGATAGATGGAAGTATCTGGTACTACCTGCTGGACGATAAATTTGAGCAATACTATTATGTCCCCGCGGAACATATCCGCCTCCTCGAGGATTCGGAGCTGGCTCCGTTATCGCCAGATATTCCTGAAAAAGAGAAGCGCATCGAAGTGCGGTTGAACGATCAGCTTGTATTGGCGTATGAGAACAACAACATTGTCTTCGCCACGCGTACAGCCACCGGCGGACGTTTGCGCAGCGGGACGTATACTACGCCAACCGGCGATTTCATCACATTTCATAAACGTCCCACTCGGCACATGGCTGCCGGGGATATCGCCGCCAGCGGATTCGACCTGCCCGGCGTGCCCTGGGTCACATACATCAAAGATAACGGCATCTCCTTCCACGGCACTTACTGGCACAATGACTACGGCCGCCCGCGCAGTCACGGCTGCATCAATCTGACACCGCAGGCCGCCAAATGGCTCTACCGCTGGACGATCCCCAACGTCCCGCCAGATAAGGAGCTTGCCTACGGACACATAGGGACAAAGGTGGAGATCAAGGTATAGTCTGCAGGTGGAAAAGGTTTGTATAAGAAAAAGGTAATAGCGGAACAAAACCGTATTATTTTCAGTTAAACTTCTATCATGCTCAACCCGCAACTTACACGCAGAGAATTTCTCAAACTCGTCAGCGCAGGGACGCTGGCCTATGCACTCAAAGACCTGCGCGTGGACCATGCCCTCGCCGCACCCTCCGTTAGACAGGGACGCATCACCTGGAGTGGTATCCCCATGTATGACGCGCCCACGTTTCAAGCCAACAAGATCCACGCCTTCCGCGCAGATGAGGTTCTGGAGATCACATCCATCAACGAGAACGGCGAAGCAGGAAATCCGTATAACAGTGCCTGGTATCAGGTCAATGGTGAAGGCTATACCTACTCTGGCTGGATCCAGCCCGTAGAAACCAATTATCAGAAACCGAAATTCGACATCCCAAAATCTGGTCAGGTTGGGGAAATCACTGTTCCCTTCAGCATCACGAGGCGCGGACCCTACACATACGCTAAAACCGCTCACCGCGTTTATTATGGTTCAACGCATTGGGTGAAACGAACGATCGTCACCAGGGATGAAAAAAGCATCTGGTACGAGATCTACGATTCCTATCTCAAGGAATTCTTTTACATCTCCGCTCATGATATGCGGCTCATCCCCAACGAGGAATTGACCCTGCTTTCCCCGGAAGTTCCCGAAGCTGAGAAAAAGATCATGGTGGACCTCACCACGCAACTGGTCACTGCCTTCGAGGGCGAGAAACTTGTCTTTTCACAACGCTGCTCGAGCGGCGTCAAAGGGACCGATACTCCCAAGGGCGAATTCCGTACATATCATAAGGGACCCTCCATTCACATGACGAACGAAGGCGACGCACTGGAGGAGGAATCCGTGTATAGTTTGCCCGGCGTGCCGTGGTGTTCCTTCTTTACCAGCCAGGGCAACGCCTTTCATGGAACGTGGTGGCACAACGATTACGGCCGTCCGCGCAGCCACGGGTGTGTAAACCTGCCCTCGGAAGCATCCAAATTCCTGTATCGCTGGAGCCTGCCCACGGTCCCGCCGGAGGAAGATTACATCCACAAACCAGGCGAGGGGACATTGGTACAAATTTTTTAATTCATAGTAGCCATCCAACCTTGCGAAGGTTTGAAACTTTCGCAAGGCTTATGCAAGGAGAAAAGATGAATTCCATTTTTCAGTTCCCAACCTATCTGCTCAAGCGCCAGACGCTTGCTTTGACCGGTAAATTCCGTTTTTATGATCCGGCCGGTCAATTGGTGATGTTCAGTGAGCAAAAAATGTTTAAGCTGCGCGAAGACATTCGTGTGTACAGTGATGAAAGCAAGACTCAGGAAGTGTTGAGCATCAAGGCGCGTCAGATCGTGGATTTTTCGGCGGCCTACGATGTGGTCGATACAGCGCTGAACCAGAAGGTCGGAGCACTGCGACGCCGCGGCTGGAGTTCCATCCTGCGCGACGAATGGGAAGTGCTGGACGCAAACGATAACGTGATCGGAAAACTGTTCGAAGACAGCATGGGGCTGGCCATGCTGCGCCGTCTGCTTCTCGGTTCGTTGCTGCCCCAAAACTATGATATCACTCTGGGCGAAACGCGCGTTGCGGACCTGCGCCAGAATTTCAACCTCTTCCGCTATGAATTGAACCTCGACTTCAGCATGGATACGGCACAACGGCTCGACCGCCGCCTGGGGATCGCCGCAGGAATCCTGCTCGCGGTCGTGGAAGGAAAGCAAAGCAACTAATGCCACGTCAACCTCTTTTCGCTGGTCTCGTCGTGGATGAGAACGGCAATGTTGCTGAAACTGCCTATGTGGGCGAGCCCATGTACGTTGTAGATGATATGGGTTTCCGCCGTCATATCCCCTCCGAACAGGTGGACCGCGTTGTGCTATCGCAGATCGCGGGGATGATGAAGGGCAGCGAGGAACTCCTCTCCGAGCAAACTGCAAAGATGCTCGGGCAGGAGGATATCTTCACAAAAGCGATGCTTCAAAATCAACTGAAGAACATTGACAAGCAATTCGACCAGCTCATCGAAACGGGTCTCCCCGAGGATGCACGCGTCTATCTTGGGATGGTGGGGTTCAAGATCGTCATCAATGTACACGGAGAGGTTGTGCGTGTGGAACAACCCAGCGCGCCGGATGATGAAGGCGGCGAAGAATAACAAAGAAAAGGCGGACTCGGTCCGCCTTTTTTGTATAATGGGTTGAATATCATCATACAGTGTGGAGACATCCCTTTGAAAACCATCCTTGAAAAATCCCGTTATCTTGCCATTGTCGGAGTGATCTCGTTACTGGTTGCCGCAGTCGCTGCATTTGCCTGGGGCACGCTCAAGACAGTCCATGCCGTTCTGCTGGTGATCGAAACACTTGGCTCAGATGCCGCCATCACCATCGAGTTCATCGAGATCGTGGATAGCTTCCTGATTGCCACAGCTATTCTCATCTTTGCTGCAAGTCTCTACGAATTGTTTATCGCCGATATCAATGTTCCAGACTGGATGGTGGCGCACAACCTGTATGAGCTCAAAGGCAAGCTCAGCAGCATGGTGGTGCTTGTGATGGGCGTCAAGTTCCTGCAAAAACTTGTGGAAGTCAAAGACACAACTGAATTGATGCAAACCGGCATCGCCATCGCTGTTGTCTCTGCCGTGCTGATCGCTTTCGGATATTTCGGCAACAAGAAGGATTAGATCTATGCAGAAAGAAAATTCGCTGCAGCGTTTACCGCGCAATGTGTGGATCGTCACCGCCACATCGCTGCTGACCGACATCTCTTCGGAGATGCTCACCAATCTCATCCCGTTCTTTCTCGCCAATGTGCTCGGCGTGCGCACGGCGGTTATCGGTCTGATCGATGGCATTGCCGAAACGACCGCCAGTCTGGTCAAGATCCTTTCGGGGGCACTTTCTGATAAGCTCGGCAAACGCAAATGGCTCACTGTAGCGGGATATTCCCTCTCGACGATTGCAAAACCTTTTCTTTATTTTGCCAGCGCCTGGAGTTGGGTGCTGGGAGTCCGTTTCGCAGATCGCGTGGGCAAGGGCATTCGCACTGCACCGCGCGATGCATTGATCGCAGACTCCATTGACAAGGACCAACGCGGACTGGCATTTGGACTCCATCGCGCAGGAGATACCGCCGGCGCCTTTCTCGGACTCGGGATCGCCGCCATCATTATTTGGCTGACCCAATCTCAAACCGTTCTCCTCGCCCCTTCCACGTTCAAATTGATCGTGCTTGTCAGCATCGTCCCGGCAGTATTGGCGGTATTGGTCCTGGCGTTGGGAGCAGTCGAAACAACAGGATCCAACAAAGGCGTGGAAGGGACGCGCCTGTCCTTCCGTGGATTGGACTCGCGGTTCAAATCCTTCCTGCTGGTGGTGGTGCTCTTCACGCTTGGCAATTCATCCGATGCCTTCATCCTCCTGCGCGGGCAGGAACGAGGACTGAGCGTACTGCAAGTGATGGGCATGGCACTGACGTTCAATGCCATTTACACGATATTCGCTGGGCCGCTTGGCGCATGGTCCGACCGGGTTGGGCGGCGTAAGCTGATCGTTGGCGGCTGGATTGCGTATGGACTCGTCTACCTGGGATTCGCGTTTTCGAACGCGGGCTGGCAGGTGTGGGTGTTGTTCGGGCTGTACGGCTTGTATTACGCGGCCACCGAAGGGACGGCCAAGGCGCTGGTGGCAGACCTGGTCCTTGAGTCGAACCGCGGCACTGCCTATGGGCTGTTCAACGCCGCGATCGGCATTACCGCGTTGCCTGCCTCCCTGATCGCAGGTTTGCTCTGGCAGGGTGTGGGGGCATGGGCAGGGTTTGGCCCAAGCGCGCCGTTTCTTTTCGGTTCCGGAATGGCGTTGCTCGCAGGTCTGTTATTTTTACGTCTTCTCTGATTAGTGGTTGTCCGATTCTTTTATCAGGCGTACAATACCAAAGCCACCCGAAATGGCAAGGATTAATAATGTTCAACACGGACGAGAGCGATCTAGGATCTACAGAGAGTCAACCGCCAAGTACCTGGCGCGTGGCACGCGTTGCAAGAACCAATTTATGACATTGCGCAGGCGGTGAGCGCCACTGCGTGATGATCTCACGCATAGGAGGCACTCATGCTCACCATCTACAAAACGACAGAGCAGGGGCTCGAACAACTCGACTCGATGGCCAACGGCACATGGATCAAGGCGGTCGATCCGACTCCCGAGGAAATCCAGCAGCTTGTCGATTGGGGGATCGATGTGGACTACATCAACTACTCACTCGACTTTGACGAAATGGCACGCATGGAACGTGATGAAGAATACACCTTCATCCTGCTTCGCATCCCTCATTCGCAGCCCAACGAAGATGTTCCATTCATTACGATTCCGCTGGGGATCATGATCAAGGGCAACACTGTCGTCACCATTTGCCGCTATGACAAGGAAATGTTCAAGGTGTTGGCCAACGGCAAATATCGTTTGCTTAAAACAAGCAAGCGCTATCGTTTCGCACTCTACATCTTCTTGGAAACCGCCACCCGTTATCTCACTCATCTGCGTGAGATCAACCGCATGACAGAAGTCATTGAAGACCAGTTGCAGAAATCCACCCGCAACCGTGAAGTATTGGAACTGCTCAAATATCAAAAGAGCCTCACTTATTTCGCCACCGCGTTGCGCTCCAACGAAGTAATGATGGAACGTGTCCAGCGTACACAGATCTTCAATTACTATGAAGAGGACCAGGATCTACTCGAAGATGTGCTTACTGAAAACCAGCAAGCCATTCAAATGACCAGCATCGCCACAGAAATTCTCTCCGGCATGATGGATGCCTTTGCTTCGATCATCTCCAACAACCTCAACGGTGTGATGAAAGCTCTTGCCGCTCTGACGATCATTCTCAACATGCCGACCATCGTGGCTTCGTTTTATGGCATGAACGTGGAATTGCCCGGCGAGACACATCCATTTGCCTTCCTGACCGTCATCGGCATTTCACTTGCCCTTACTGCTATTGCCACATTCATCTTTTACAAACGGGATTGGTTCTAAAATGAAATCTGAACTTCTTTTTGACATCAAGGCGACTCTCGGCGAAGGTCCAATCTGGGATTCTCGCACTCAAACGGTGTATTGGATCGACATCCTTGAAAAACGTATTTACTGCGGAGGGGATGTTCTTACCCAATTGGATGATCTCATCGGATGCATCGCCCCGCGCAAGAGTGGTGGACTTATCCTCGCTCTGCGCTCAGGCTTCGCAAGTCTGGACCTTGATTCCCTTAAAGTGACTCCTCTTTCATCCCCAGACAACGAACCGTCAAACAATCGCTTCAACGACGGCAAATGTGACCCACGCGGACGTTTCCTCGCCGGCACCATGGACATGGGCGAGACCGACCCAACTGGTTCACTCTATTCATTCGACGGGACTTCCATCATAAAATTGCTTGGCAATGTCACCATCTCCAACGGATTGGCATGGAGTCCCGATTACAGAATGCTCTATTACATTGATACACCTACGCGAGAAGTAACGTCATTTGATTATGATCTTGATTCAGGGATGATCGCAAATCCCCGTACCGTTATTCGCATCCCCGACGGATTTGGCTGGCCCGACGGCATGACGTCTGACAGACGCGGCAATCTATGGATCGCCATGTGGGGCGGCGCACAAGTCACAAAATGGGATCCAAACACAGGTCAATTGCTGGAGCAGACCCCCATCCCGGCGAAGAATGTCTCCTCCTGCGTCTTCGGCGGAAAAGACATGAACGAACTGTACATCACCTCCGCGCGCAAAGGACTGGATGAAGCCACACTGGCACAATATCCGCTCACGGGTGGGCTGTTCCGCCTGCAGACAGATGTCGAGGGGATGCCCACATTCGAGTTCGAGGGGTAAAATCCAAAGCGGAGACTCCGCATCCATGTCCAAACGAATCGAATACATTGACATTGCAAGGGGCATTGGCATTTTGCTGGTCGTAATGGGACACAACGATTTCTCGCTTGTGTCGCCATTCGCCTACAAGTTGATCTACTCGTTCCACATGCCCCTGTTCTTTTTCCTCTCCGGGTATTTTCTCAACACAACCATTGGATTTTGGGACTTCTTCAAAAAGCGTTTTAACTCTTTAATCAAGCCGTATTTGTTCACGCTCTTCTTAATCTATTTTGGCTCGCTCTCGTTCGGGAAATTAGGCTTCCAGACTGCGATCACACGCATTGTCAAATCGCTCTATGGAACGGGACGTTATATTGACTGGGTGCAGCTTTGGTTCCTGCCGCATTTATTCGTAGTGAGCTTGTATGCGTTCGTGTTCTATGCACTCGTGCGCAAAATTGACAACCGTTATGTGCGATGGGCAATCCTGCTTGCCACACTTGGGACCGCAAGCCTGTTCCTGCAAACGTTCTATCCCTTCCCACTTTCCGTGCTTGGAAAGTATTACGAACTTTGGGGTCTGCCATTCAGCCTGGACCTCGTTCTGCTCAGCGGTTTTTTCTTTATTCTGGGAAGTGAAACGCGACAGATCACCTCTGAAAGGCTGTTCAGCAATTGGATCCTTTTGCTTGTGACCGGTGCAGCGATGATCGCGTTGAATATCATCTTCCCCGCGCGCATCGACCTCAACACACGAACCTACGAGTCGTTCATCATCAACACAATCGAGTCCATCGTAGGGATATTATTCGTCCTTGCCGTATCACGACAGATCGAACTACATGCTGAGAAGCTGGCATCCTTCTTCAAATATGCAGGCAGGATCTCACTCATCATTCTGATCTTCCATGTACCCATACAGGATTTCTGGGGGCAAAAGATCCGCGGGTTGACAGACAACGTTCAACTCTCGATCTGGGTTGGATACCTGATGGGAGTCTTTGTCCCGATGTTGATCTACGAGCTGTTCATCAAATACAATCCGATTGCTTCGTTCTGGTTCGGCAGAGAGGCTGAAAAGCCCAAGGCGGAAGAGGCTACAAAGGAAGAGACGCTGGCGAAGACAACTCGAGCTTGATATAAAACAGCCCCGCAAGATTTGCGGGGCTGTTTCAATCATTTCCGTTTATTTTTCCGTTGATTGGGATGCCGTAGAAGACGGTGCACGTCGGGCTTGCTCCTCTTCCACAGTGTGGATACCGTTGCGCACCTGGTTCAGGTTCCGTGCCAATTCCGCTTCAAGCTGGCGGAGGCTGTCCATCACGTAATCATCTGCATCGGCACGGACGCCCTCTGCGTCGGATCGTGCCTGAGACACGATCAGTTCGGCGCGGCGTTGAGCTTCCACAACGACCATATCTTTTGCCACGAGTTGATCGGCTTTCTGGCGGGCCAGTTCCAGCGTCCGGTTCGCCTCTTCCTGCGCCTGGGCCAGCACCCGGTCACGTTGACCGAGCAACTGCTGGGCCTTTTTCACCTCTTCGGGAATGGCAATGCGCATCTGGTCGATAATATCCAGCATGCGGTCTTCATCCACCATTACATTGCGGGTGAGAGGAATCGTTTTACTCTCGTTGAACAGTTCTTCCAGACGGTCGATCAATTGCAAAATATCCATAATCGCCTCCGTGACACGGATGATTCCAATTCTATCTTATTTTTAATCGCGCAACGCATTCGGAGGGGAATGTCCGTCGCCCAGGTCGTTGACCTTTCTTTTCAACGCTTTCTCCACATGCGGCGGGACCATGCTCGATACATCGCCGTGCAACGAAGCGATCTCGCGCACCGTGCTGGAGGAAAGGAACGTGTGCTGCTCTGCCGTGATAAACGCAACCGTTTCGATGTCACGGGCAAGGCGCTGGTTGGCCAATCCCATGCGAAATTCAAATTCAAAATCAGAGAACACACGCAGTCCACGCACGATAACTTGTGCTTCGATCTTGCGGGCAAATTCGATCGTCAGCCCGCTGTAACCGGTCACCTTGATCTTGGGATTCTCCTTGAACGCTTCGGTAACCAGGTCCATGCGTTCCTCAGGAGAAAACATCAGAGATTTGAGAGGCTTGTCATATACCGCCATGACCACTTCATCGAACAAACGTGAGGCACGCGCGGCAATATCCATGTGTCCATAGTGAATGGGATCGAACGTCCCCGGGAATAAGGCTCTGACCATTGGCAGTTTGTTTGTCCTTTTTCTCATTGTCTGCTAGTCAATAGCGGATTAGGTAGTCACACAGTCCATGACCAGGAGACCGGCGACCCGATAACTACTTGACTAACTTACGTCCCCTTTTGTGCCGTTCCAAAAGCGACCAAACGCTTCGGCGAGCAGGGTATGTTCAGGTTGTGAGAGTTCGGCATCCACTTCGAATAGTTTCTGGGCTTCGCCGCGTGCCTTCTCGATCAACTTGACATCGGTGATGCTGGCCATGCGCAGTCCACTGGCATATCCAGATTGACGCGTACCCAAAAATTCACCGGGACCACGCAGCGCCAGATCCTTTTCAGCCAACAGGAACCCATCGTTGGATTCAGCCATCGCCTGCAAACGTTCATTCTCGGTGGCATCTTCATGCGTGGGGATCAACAAACAATACGACTGATCGGAACCACGTCCCACACGTCCGCGCAATTGGTGCAACTGTGCCAGACCGAACCGGTCTGCACCTTCGATGATCATGACCGTCGCGTTCGGAACATCCACGCCCACTTCAACGACCGTGGTCGAAACAAGGATGTCATATTGCCTGTCGCGGAACTTCAACATGGTTTCATCTTTTTCATCGGGACGCATGCGCCCATGCAATAATCCCAGTTTGAGATCGGGGAACACTTCCTTGGAAAGCGTTTCATAATCATCCACAGCCGCGCGAGCTTCGATCTTGTCACTCTCTTCGATCAACGGATAGATGATGAAGGCCTGCTTGCCATCCTTGATCTGTCCGCGAAGAAGGGTGAATGCACGTTCACGTTCCTGCGGACGCAATACATAGGTGTTCACAGGCTGGCGCCCGGCAGGCATAACGTCCATGATGGAGAGGTCGAGGTCGCCGTATAAGGTAAGGGCAAGTGAGCGTGGGATCGGAGTTGCCGTCATCACCAGCAGGTGCGGATTTGTTCCCTTGGTGCGCAACGCGGCACGTTGTTCCACACCGAAACGATGCTGTTCGTCGATAACCACGAACTGCAAGTCTTGGAAGATGACCGGGTCTTCGATGAGAGAATGGGTACCAATGACGATCTTGATCGTGCCATCGGCAAGTCCATTGCGGATCTCTTCCTTTTCAGCTTCGGGTGTATCACCCACCAACAAACGGATTTGATTCTCTTGCAGAAACCCGGTTTCTCCCGTGAGCATGCGCGTGAAACTACGATAATGCTGCTCTGCCAGAATGGAGGTGGGAGACATGATTGCGGCTTGAGCACCGTTATTGACGATGATGGAGGCGGATAAAGCCGCTACTACGGTCTTGCCGGAACCCACATCACCTTGCAGCAAACGATTCATCGGCTTGCCCGAATCGATGTCAACGCGGATGTCGTTGACCGCGCTTTGCTGAACAGAGGTCAATGCGAAGGGCAGGCTTGCAATGCGCGCTCCCAGCCATTCGTCCGGCACAGAGAAGCGGCGGGCCTCCACCGATTTCCAGTCACGTTTCTGGCGCAGCACGCCCATTTGCAGATAGAAGATCTCGTCGAAGCCGAGTCGTTCACGCGCGGCTTTGAGCTTTTCCTGCGAGTCAGGGAAGTGTATCTGCAGCAATGCTTCGCCTAGTGTCATCAAACGCGCCGAGGTACGGACGCTGTCGGGTAGCGCGTCGACAACATTGGGCGCCCAATATTCCACCACTTGCTTCATCACGCGGCGCAACCACTTCTGTGTGATGCGCTCGGTCAGCGAATAGACAGGCACGATGCGATTTGTGTTCAGGTTTTCAACATCCACCGATTCGGTGTCGGGGTTGTTCATCACAAGGCGGCCAAGATATTGATCGATCTTGCCGGAGACTGAGATCATGTCGCCGGGTTTGTAGCGGTTCGCCATCCACGGCTGGTTGAAGAACGACATGCGCAGTCCGCCGGTGCCGTCGCTGATGATGGTCTCGACGATCGAGGCCTTGCCGCCGCGGATCGGGCGAGTATGAACGGATTGCACAGTCCCGAGCACGGTCACCTGTTCACCATAGAACAGGTTCTTGATCGGCTTGAGCTGTGAATAATCGTCGTAGCGGCGAGGATAGTAGTAGAGCATGTCACCGAGGGTCTGCATGCCAAGCTTGGCAAGCGATGCGGCATTGCTTGGACCTACTCCCTGCAGCACGGTCAACTTGGCATCCAGCGCGGCGGGCGTGGCAGATGTCTTTGCGCCCGGCACGCTTTGCGAGCGAGGCTGGGGTATATGCTGCGGACGCTGCTCGGTGTATTCTTTTCGCTGTGGGGGTTCGGGCGGAGGAGGCGTCTCTTCCTGCGGCTGTGCAGGACGCGGTCTGGGTTTCGCTTCGACGTTTTGTGGTGGACGGGGTTTCTGCGCCGCTTCGGGATACACATCCCCGATGCGCTTCCACAGCCCCTTCAACGCGTCGGCACGGCCCTGTGGCGTGAGCCCCTCATACGAGCGGAGTCTCTGTACGACCGCCTGAATTACTTCTTCTTGAATGCCGTCGGTGCGGGCGTCGCCTTCCCAGTAATCGAGCATTTTGGCGAGTCCACCGATAATGGCTATGTTGTTGTATCCGTTCTCATGTTCGAGACGGAAAAATTTGCGTAACTTTTCGAGTGAAGGCTGCATAAAAGGTATTTTATCATGGGGAGAGTACATAAGAACTCGGAGGTCCTGGAGACCTTCGAGTTCTCATCACTTGCTAACTGACGCGAACCCCAGTCCATTCGGGCCGACGTGTGTGCCGATCACCGTGGTCACATTGACCATCAGAATATCGCGCGGCACGGACTGGCTGGCTTTCTGCATGACCGTGTTAAGAAATTCACGGGCGCGCTGTTCAGCTCCTGTATGAAGGACAGCCAATCGTTCCAGCGGGCCGAACTGCAATAGGGAACTTAACATCTTTTCTTTGGCTTGCTTGGTGGTACGGTTGGCAGCGAGGGGCTTTACTTCTCCGTTGATCAGTTCGATCATCGGTTTGATATGCAAAAGCCCGCCCAGGATAGTTACCGCGGCAGGGACACGCCCACTACGGCGCAGGTTTTCCATGGTGTCGAGCGCGGCGTAGACGTGGAGGCGTTTCCGGGTGGATGCGATGGCATCGAGCGCGGCTTGCAATCCGAGCTCGGCGGCTTCGGCGGCGGCGAGCACCTGGAAGCCAAGTCCCAACGAAAGGGAGGCGCTGTCAATGCAGGTCACTTTATCGGCGAACTCTTTGGCTGCCTGACGAGCAACGTCGAGAATGGACGTCAACGTCCCGGCGGCATGGATGGAGAGGATGTGGTCACAGCCGCGGGTTAAGAGAGAGTCGTAGCGGGATGAGAATTCGCCGATCGAAGGCGCGGCCGTTGTCGGCGGTGTGGGAAGCGTGGGCAGTCGTCTGTAAAAATCCTCGCGTGAAATGTCGATCCCATCGATATATTCCCTTCCATCCAGGACCAGAATCGAGGGGATGACTTCGAGTTCGTGCTGTTCGACAAAATATTGAGGCAGGTCGCAGGTGGAATCGCTGACAATGCCGATCTTCATGATTTCTCCCGATCAAGCCAGAGTTCACGGTATTTGCGGTTCCAGTCGGTGGTAAAACGGATCGCAATAACCAACCCACCGGCAATGGCGATCCAGAATTCGAAACCACGCAAGTGGAACAACCAGAAGACCGGAGCCATGAGGATACCTGTAACCACACTGGCGCGCGCCCCATGATGAATGGTCAACACCAACACAAGCAGTAAACCGAGTCCGATCACGAAGGCGAACCAATTGACCGCGAGGAGCGCTCCACCGAAGGTGGCCAGCCCCATGCCGCCGCGAAATTGGGCAAAGACCGGCCAACAATGACCGGCCACTGCCAGTGCGGCGGTGATGGCCACTGTCCAAGGCTCGTTCGTATATTTCATGGCGAGGAACGTGGGAACGAATCCCTTTGCAATATCCAGGATCAATACAAGCGCGCCCCAACCAAAGCCAGCCTGACGGATGGTGTTTGTTGTTGTGGCATGACCCGACCCTGCATCGCGCACATCCACATTCTTGACGTAGCGCGTCACCCAGATCGAAAACGGCAACGAGCCGGAGAGGTAACCCAGGATGGGGATGAGAACGTTCAACATGCTCAGGAAAAGAGAGTGATGGCGCTGACAAACAGGGAGAATAAAATGACCACCGTCCCAAACAGCGCAAACGCCAGCCGCATACGGGCATTTTTCACTGCCTGTGCCAGACCAAATAGGAAGAAGGCCACAGCCAGGATCGTGAGCGCAGTGACGTACGAATCGCCTTTGCGATTCCAGCGTGCGTAGGCATCCGCAGCTTCGTTCTGCTTGGCAACGATCTCATTCGATTTAGCACTGATATCTGTGATGTATTGATCGGCCTTGGGCATAATATCGTCGCCCTGCGGTGCATAGCGCGGATCGGTGAACAATACCGAGAATTTGACACCCATATCTGCATGCGCCTGGGCGATGGCAGCCAGTTCGTTTGTGGCGCTCGCGGCTTTGCTGTCACCCTTTTGGTCCTGTTCCAGGGCAGTCAATTGCAGGACGGTGGATTCCTGTAAATTCTTGAGGTAGTCTCCCAAGATGTTGAATTCGTAATTCGCTTCCAGTCCGGTGCGATGCAGTTCGCCGGAAGCCTGGATGGCGAGATACTGCGATTCACGATTGGCAATATCGGCACGGATGCTCGCGTCCGATTGCAGCGCAGCCAGGGCGGCGGCAAGCACGGTCGTAAGAACCGTCAGGACCACGATCAAATTTTTGTATTTATCGGAAGTCTGTTCTTCCACGACCACGGGAGTTTCCATTGTTTCACTCATTATCCACCTCTGCGCACAAAGAAGAAGACCACTTCCACACCCAGGAACCACAATACGCCGATGAGATATACGGCAAGCCCGATCACGAATTCGATCGTACGCACCCCTTCCCTGCTGATCTCGGCAATGGCCAGCCAGAACAGACTCACCGCCAGCAGGATGCTTCCGATCACTAGCCAGCGCTGTTCCGAGAAATACGAATCGGCACGCTTGAACGTTGCAGACGGGTCCAACGGCTCCGTATTCTCACTTCGCATGTCATCCAGGCGTTTTTCCAGGTTGTAGGTTCCATCGGCGTTCCTGTATTTTTCATCTGTGGTGAGTGGTTGAGCCAGCAATTGCATGTTGGGCAGCAGATATTTGCGGATGTTCGCGCCACGGTCGCGGACATCCGCACTGGATGCCTTTTCGAGTGCGCTGACTTCCGCCTCTTTGACAGCATACTGATAGGCAAAGCCCGCCTCTTCGTACATCTTGCGGTAATCCTCGTTTTCATAGGCCTGATTCTTGACCGCATCGATCAGTCCCTGGCGACTCTCATCGGCGGCGTTGGAACCGACCGCATTTGTCCGCCAGACAGAGAAGGCGGTGGTTAGTGATACAAGAGCTATAAGAACAGCATTAATCACTTCAAAGCGGGATATAAACCAATTTGATTTTTTCATGAATGCTCCAGAGTTTGGATGTGCAAAAATGATGAACACCAGTGGTGCATCAGGGATATCTTAAGGGGGTGGGAGTGTTGCCATTGACCATGTTGTAAAGTATCTGGCGGCGCCTTTATCATAACGGAACAAGGCAATCCATTTGCTGCCACCAAGCAGCCTGCCCCATACCTGGGAACCGGCAGGAAAATATTCGACAACCGTGGCGGTTCTTCCTTTCAACAGGGTATCTCCCGTTTTCTCTGCATTCCTATTCGGTTCCGTCAGAATGTCCTGGTCAACTTTGGCAGTGACCAACATCGGCAGGATAGGGAAGGGTTCCAGTCGTTCCATGGGAATCCAGACCGGGAATTTGGATACCAACGGCCAGTACATGCTCCCTTTGGGCGGGTTCACCCAATATGTTGTCTTTAATCTGCGACTCCAGACTACAACAACAAATTTATGCACAAGGTCGGGCCTTGTCATGTAATTCACTTCGTCCACGGTCTCCACCTTGTTGTAATCCATCGTATGCACTCTCCCCCAACTTCCCTGGATCTCATCGAGGGTGATGACGTTCCCCCCCATGGTGAGACTCTCCAGGTTCGGGAATCCCGACCCGTTAAAAAGAGCCGTCGTCTTGCCTTTCAAATAGTCGAGTTTGTCATTATCAAAACCATTCAAATCATTGAGATAATGCTCCCACCCGCCGTCGATCACGGTTCGGTGAGTGCCCGATGCATCTTTTGGCGCAGCAAACAATGGAACGACTTCCGGCGTCTGGGCATTACCTTTCCACTTTGGGCCGGCCGTTCGGGATTTGTAGTCATACATTTCCAACTGAGAGTCATGTTTAACTCGGAAAAATTGGATCCTCTGGGTGGGCGTGGAAGTGGGAAACACGAACGTCACAAAAGGAGTTGTTGTGGCTTCCGGAGTAAACGTGTTTCGTGGGGTGGCAGTAAAAGTAGGAACGATAGTGCCAGTGGGGAATGCCGTCAATGTCTGAATGGATGCGGCATCTGCAGTCTGTTGAATGAACAGGTTGACCTCATCTGGTCTGAGCGTGGGAACAGGGGTTGGTCCGGCAGGAATACAAGCCAGGATCAAGGCAAGCGTTGTAAACCAGAATAGGATTCTTTTTCTGTAAGATGCTACGCTACCCATTCGACGACTCATATAACAATATTCTCCGATCCGATCAGTAAAAAGATGATTATGGGGACGAATGAGAAGATAAGCACGCCTCCCATTGCTGCGGCAGAACCGGTCTTTTCCAATACCCACCATGACAAGGCAATACGATACAGGCTGTCACCCAAACGTGAAACCATCTGGCCTGTCCATAAAAAGGCGAAGGAACGATAACGCAATGAACAGAAAATATTCATGTGCCCGCGAGTATAGCATACACATCCTTGCATCGGCTCCGCCCATCAGATGGATGAGTCTGAATGCATGGATCATTCCGTGAAAAAAAACAACCCGATATTTTACAAAATCTCTTTGCGCTCCATGGCCGTCAGCCACGGTCGGACCTCATAGACAAGCAACCCTGTTTTCACGGCGGGATCCTCCGCTGCGAAAGCTTCGAGTTCCTCCTTTGCGATGTCTTTAGTCGCCACCATCATGCCACCCATATCCTGCAACAGAAAAGGACCACCAAGCTCCAGTTTTCCCTGTTCGTGGAATTTCAAATAATGTTGAACATGTTCCCCCACACCTTCCTGCTCGCGGAAATCAACTCCCGGTTTCCATTGAGGTCCGGGTGTGTGAAAGACAACGTATCGAACAGAACGAGTGTTGGTCATGATTCTCTCCTTATGAAACGATCTCTTTTACCCGTCCCACAGCTCCACTCTCCAAACGGACCTTGATGCCATGTGGATGGGTCGGCGACTTGGTGAGAATATCCTTGACGATGCCTTTCGTCAGTTTGCCAGTGCGTTGATCCTGTTTGAGGACGATCAACACGGTCATACCAGGTTTGATGTTCGAACGAGTCTGTCCATTCATGGTCATAACTTCCATGCCCATACCTGTATAGGCGTGCTTTTTCCTTTCAATTCCAGATCGCGGCGTTCCATGCCATGACTTTTCATACCCGCTGCCTGGAGGGTCGCATCGCTGATCAGCAATTCACCGGCAGCCGCCTTTGTTGCGATACGTGCCGCGGTATTGACGGAGTCGCCTAGAATGGATATTTCGGCTCCTCCACCAGCGGCATTGACCGCTCCCACGTAGGCTACACCGGTATGGACGCTGACTCCCACCGGAACCCACGGCCCATCAGGATCATCATGCCCGGTCACATGCAGGATATGTTTCCCGGCTTCCACTGCGGCATAAGCGTGTTTTCCTCCGGTAAAGCCCGGAACGAAGAAGCCCACCACTTCATCGCCAAGCAGTTTTTCCACCCAGCCATCATATTTGAAAATGACATCTGTGGCGGCGCGATAGAAACGGTTGATCGTCTTGCTGAACTCCGCAGGAGGGACTCCCTCCGCCATCCTGGTGGAACCGCGTATATCGGCAAAGACCATGGTGATCTCCACTTCCGCGCCGCCCTGGTGTTTATCTGCAAAGCGCTCACAGATATTGCATAACTGCGGGTTCAATTTGGAAGGTTCCAGATTCAAAAACATCCTCGAAATGAAACCACCCACTCCGGCAAAGGGATAATGACAGATACGGCAGCGCGGGCCATGCGGCAAAAATTTCGCCAGCGGACGAATATATTTTGACTCGAACCACATCTGTTTCACACCCACCGGTACAGCGCCTGTCATCAAGTAGGTGCGCCAGATGTTTTCGATCTCACGGTCATGTTCAGGGTCGGAGGACATGCCAGTAAACCTTTCTACTATTACTACTTCTAAACGGTATGTCACTCTGAAGGAGCGCCCCTACGCGACTGAAGAGTCTCGTACTTCCATTTCAGAGATCCTTCGCTCCGCTCAGGATGACATTTTTGAGACAAGTTGCAAAAATTATCCTATGAATGATACCTTGAAAAGCATGAATTAAAAAAAGCAGGTCACGTCTGAGACGTGACCTGCTGGTTCATTACGGTCCGGTTGTTGGCGTTTCGGTCGCTGTGGGTGGGATGGTGGGCGTCCACGTTTCGGTGGGAATGATAATCGGCGCGGATGTATCCGTGGGGATCGCGGTAGGCGGGACCAAGGTTGGGGTGGGGGTCGATGTTGGAGTCGGTTCGGGCAAGTTCAGGCTGAGAGAGATGCGTTTTTCGGCGTAGAAATCATCCCCGTTCTTGAGATAGAGTCGCAGGGTGATGTGATTCGACGTCACGTTTTTGATATCCCAGGTAAAGATGACCGCAGATTGAGAAAAGGCATTGTTGCCCTGTGCAAGCATGGTCCACTCTTTGGGGTCGTTGCCCTCGCCGTAATCGAGCCGCCAGGAGGTGAAGCCGCCGTTCTTCGAATCGATCACACCTGAAATGGTGAGCGGCGATTCGGTGATGGTGCCGCCATCCTTTGGGCTGCTGAACTCGAGCACAGGATGCGGGTCAGTGGAACTGCATTCGCGGTCAGGCGCAAAGAAGGGATTGCGCGGCATATCGTTCGATTCGAGCCAGGCACGCCCATCACCCGAGCGCAGCCATTGACGCGCCCATTTGTCGCTGACATTCATGACCATTTCTTCTTTTGCATACTCTTTACAGGCATTCCCGGCGATCAAACCTGTCCACGTGTCGATGTTAACGCGACGGAGCAGGTCCTGGCTTTTGGGCAGGGGAGGCTGGTCGCTGGCGAAGAACTCGCTGCGCTGGCCGCCGCGGCATGAAGTGGACGCTTCCGCTCCCGACATGGAGCAGATCACCGTTTCGACGATGCCAGGCGGGATCGTGAATGGCGTCGGTGCATTGTTGCTAACGTATGGCACCGCATAGGTCATGAACGCGGACCAGATCGGCGCGGCACCGGTCAGACCGGTGGTATTGACCATTGGTGTGTAATCGGCATTCCCGATCCACACACCGGTAACCAGATCGGGAGTGTAGCCCATCGTCCAGTTATCGCGGAAATCGTTGGTGGTACCGGTTTTGGCCGCGACCGGAAACGGCAGGTTCAACATGGAGTTACGCCCGAACATCGGCGCACGCGCATCGTTATCAGACAGGATGGATGAGATCAGGAAGGCATGTTCGGCGCGAATGACCTGCTCGCCCTGGGGCGGCTGGTATTCATAGACCACCTTGCCTTGAAAATCCACGATCTTCAAGATCGCAACCGGAGGGATCTTCTTCCCATAATTCGCGAACACCGAATACGCCGATGTCATTTGCAGCAGGCTCACGTCGCCGCCACCCAACGTCAACGCCAGACCGTAATCGGGGCG